>NZ_BAAAUG010000010.1:0-155996 GCF_039533825.1 Streptomyces rectiviolaceus | reverse complement strand
CGTAAGTCACCGCGAATGCCGCCACCGCCGTGTCCAGCTCGTCGTTCCTGCCGACGTACCCCGCGATGAGCCGCGGGTCGGCGCTGTGCGCGTGTGCGCGGGCCAGCAGGGCTCCGGTCATCCGGCCGTAGTCGTCGATCTGGCCGGCGGCCAGCGCGGCCGGGTCCACGCTGCCCTTGCGGTTCCTGAACTGCCGCACCTGGAAGGCCCGCCCGGCGACCGTCGTCCACCCGAGCAGGAAGTCGCTGACCACCTGCATCCGCTTCTGCCCGAGCACCACTCTCTGTCCCTCGTGCTCGACCTCCGGCACCGCGAAGCCCGCCGTGGGCAGATGGGGAAGCAGCGCGGAGGGCCGCGCCTCCTTGACCTGCAGCACCAGCGGCTCGCCCCGGTGGTCGACCAGCAGCACGACATACGACCGCAGGCCGACGCTGCCCGTGCCCACCACGCGGAAGGCCACGTCCTGGATCGCGTACCGCGCGAGCAGCGGCAGCCGGTCCTCGGACAGTGTGCCCACGTACTCCCCGAGCGCGGAGGCGACCTCGGCCGCCTCCGCGTCCGGTATTCGTCGCAGCACCGGCGGGGCGTCGACGAAGCGCCGCCCCACGAGGCCGCCCTCGCCCTCGACACGCTCGGTCGACTTGGCGGCGAACCGGGCGCTCGTGTTCTGCCGGGCCTTCTCGGAGACGCTCTCCAGGGTGCCGAGGAGATCCCGGGCGTCCGTGTGCGAGACCAACTCCTCGTCCGCGATGGCGTTCCACGCGTCGAGCGCCGGAAGCTTCGCGAGCAGCCGCATCGTGCGGCGATACGCCCCCACCGCGTCGAACGCCGCTTCCCTGCAGACGTCCTCGCTCGCCCCCGCCTCACGCCCCGCGAGCACGAGGGAGGCCGCGAGCCGCTTCACGTCCCACTCCCAGGGCCCGTGCCCCGTCTCGTCGAAGTCGTTCAGGTCCATGACCAGGCCGCCCCGCGCGTCCGCGTACAGGCCGAAGTTCGCCGCGTGTGCGTCACCGCATATCTGGGCGCCTATCCCCGTCACGGGGGTTCGCGCGAGGTCGTACGCCATCAGACCCGCGGCCCCGCGCAGGAAGGCGAAGGGCGACGCGGCCATCCTGCCCATCCGGATCGGTGTGAGCTCGGGGAGCCTGCTGCGGTTGGACTCCTCCACGGCCTCGACCGGATCGGGGCGTCCGTCGTCCTCGGCGAACCACTCGTGCGAGGTGCGGCTGACGCGCGCACGCAGCGCCTTGCCCTCCCTCTTCGGCGAGACCCGCGCCTCTGCCGAAGCCGAAGCCGCCGGGCCAGCCGCCCCCGCCGACCTCTGGGAGGGCCACTGCGCGAACCCCTTCACCTGAGGAAGTCCCGCACCACCGAATCGCGCACCGTCGGTCTCCGCCATGACCATTGCCCTCGCCCCCGCATCCCCCACGTCCGGGCGGGCCCTCGTGGGCCTCACCTGGCATGAAGGTACCGCCGCGCTCCGAGTAGCGTCAGAGCCTGTGGACAACCCGCCACCTGTGGACAACTCGGCGCACCGAACCGGCTTCCGGTGACATACATCACCGCGTCGAGGCACCTGATCACCGTGCCGAGGCACCCGCGGCGCCAGCTCACACCCCATACACCCGCAGCACAACGAGAAGCGGGCCCCCACCAGGACTTTCGTCCTGATGGAGACCCGCTCCACATGGTGCGCGAGGGGGGAGTTGAACCCCCACGCCCTTTCGGGCACTGGAACCTGAATCCAGCGCGTCTGCCTATTCCGCCACCCGCGCATGGGTGTTGTCTTGGGTCTCTCACTGCTTGGTGCGAGCGCCTGCCGACATCCAGAAGATTAGCACGCTGCCGAGGGTGGATTCACATCCGTATTCGGGGGCACCTGCCCTGGTGATCCGGAGAGATCCGGGCCGGGCCGACCGACTTCTGCCGTACCCGGCGAAGCTCCGCGGTCGGGTGCGGGACACTGGTTTGAGGCCCCCTCTACGATCCCTGTCAGAGGAGCCTGAGAGGAGCCCGGAAGGATCCCGGAACCCTGGTGCGGGCATGCCTTGTGAGAGGCGACACTCATCGACTGGGCGGACAGGGGGAACCAGCCGATTTCCCGGCGCGTGGATACGATCAGTAAGCAGTACCAGGATGACTACGACGGAGGAGGTGCCCCATGGGAGTCATGAAGAAGTTCGAGCAGCGACTCGAAGGTCTCGTCAACGGCACCTTCGCCAAGGTGTTCAAGTCCGAGGTCCAGCCCGTCGAGATCGCCGGCGCCCTGCAGCGCGAGTGCGACAACAACGCGACGATCTGGAACCGCGAGCGGACCGTCGTTCCCAATGACTTCATCGTGGAGCTCAGCGCGCCCGACTTCGAGCGCCTGAGCCCATACTCCGGACAGCTCGGCGACGAGCTCTCCGGGATGGTGCGCGAGTACGCCAAGCAGCAGCGGTACAGCTTCATGGGCCCCATCAAGGTCCACCTGGAGAAGGCCGAGGACCTCGACACGGGTCTGTACCGAGTGCGCAGCCGCACGCTCGCGTCCAGCACCTCGCAGAGCCCCGAGCGCGCCCCGGCCGGCCCTTCGGGCCCCGCGGGCCCCTCAGGGGGCCCCACGAACGCCGGCCACAGCCCCGCCAGACCCCCCGCGGGCGGCGCAGGCGGTGGCTACGGCTACCCGCAGCCCTCTCAGCCCTCCGGCGCTCCCCCCATGCCCGCCGCGCCGCCTCCGGGCGGCCGACCGGGCGGACCCGCACCGGTACCGAGCCGCCCCCAGGGGCCCGGCGCCGGACCCCTTCCGGGTGCGCAGGTACGGCGCTGGATCGAGATCAACGGCAATCGCCATCAGATCTCCCGCCCGACGCTGGTGCTGGGTCGCAGCACCGACGCCGATGTGCGGATCGACGACCCCGGCGTATCGCGCCGGCACTGTGAGATCCGGACCGGAACGCCCTCGACGATCCAGGATCTCGGGTCTACCAACGGCATCGTGGTAGACGGGCAGCACACCACCCGCGCTACGCTCCGCGACGGCTCGCGGATCGTCGTGGGCCAAACCACCATCGTTTACCGGCAAGCCGAAGGGTGAAGCGGGGGCAATGTCAGAGCTGACCCTGACGGTCATGCGGTTGGGTTTCCTAGCCGTTCTGTGGCTGTTCGTGATCGTGGCCGTCCAGGTCATCCGTAGCGACCTGTTCGGTACGCGCGTCACACAGCGCGGTTCGCGCCGTGAGAGCGCGCGTCCGCAGCAGGCCGCCCGCCAGCAACAGCCGGCGGCCACACCACCTCCCCAGCGCCAGCAGCAGGGCGGCGGGCGGCAGCGCCGTGGCGCCCCCAGCAAGCTGGTCGTATCCGAAGGGATCCTCGCGGGCACGACGGTCGCCCTGCAGGGTCAGACGATCTCGCTGGGCCGAGCGCACGATTCGACGATCGTCCTTGACGACGACTACGCGTCCAGCAGGCATGCCAGGATCTACCCGGACCGTGACGGCCAGTGGATCGTCGAGGATCTCGGGTCCACCAACGGCACGTATCTCGACCGGACCCGACTCACCACCCCGACGCCCGTTCCGCTGGGCGCGCCGATCCGCATCGGCAAGACCGTCATCGAGCTGCGGAAGTAGTACGACAATGAGCGAGCGGAGCGAGCGAGCCGACGCGGTCCACACACTGGACGCCAGCGCGCTCCCGACCGGAGGGTGGGCACCGTGCGGATGTACCCGGAGCCGACGGGCGAGGTGCGCATGAGTCTGTCTTTGCGCTTCGCCGCCGGATCGCACAAAGGCATGATCCGCGAGGGGAACGAGGACTCCGGTTACGCCGGTCCGCGTCTCCTCGCGATCGCCGACGGCATGGGGGGCCAGGCCGCGGGCGAGGTGGCGAGTTCCGAGGTGATCTCGACGCTCGTCACCCTCGACGACGACGTACCGGGATCGGACATCCTGACGTCGCTCGGCACCGCCGTGCAGCGCGCCAACGACCAGCTGCGCCTGATGGTCGAGGAGGATCCCCAGCTCGAGGGCATGGGGACGACCCTGACCGCGCTGCTGTGGACGGGCCAGCGCCTGGGTCTCGTACATGTCGGCGACTCGCGCGCGTACCTCCTTCGGGACGGCGTCCTCACGCAGATCACCCAGGACCACACGTGGGTGCAGCGTCTGGTGGACGAGGGCCGGATCACCGAGGAGGAGGCCACCACTCACCCGCAGCGCTCCTTGCTGATGCGCGCGCTTGGCAGTGGTGAGCATGTCGAACCGGACCTCTCCATCCGTGAGGTCCGCGCCGGCGACCGCTACTTGATCTGCTCCGACGGTCTCTCCGGTGTGGTCTCGCACCAGACGATGGAAGACACCCTCGCGAGCTATCAGGGCCCCCAGGAGACCGTGCAGGAGCTCATCCAGCTCGCGCTGCGCGGCGGCGGGCCCGACAACATCACGGTGATCGTCGCCGATGTCCTGGACATCGACAGCGGCGACACCCTCGCGGGCCAGCTCTCCGACACCCCCGTGGTCGTCGGCGCGGTCGCCGAGAACCAGCTCCAGGCGCAGGACGACGGCGCCATGCAGACTCCGGCGGGCCGCGCGTCCGGCCTCGGCCGTCCCGTGCCGCCGCAGCCCTCCGGAGGCGGCTTCGGGCCGCCCGGGAGCGGTGACACGGCGAGCTACGCTCCCGAGGGGAGCTTCGGCGCGTTCAGCGACGAAGACTTCGTGAAGCCCCGCGGCGGCCGTAAATGGCTCAAGAGATCGCTCTACACCGTGCTCGCCCTGGCGGTCATCGGCGGCGGCCTGTACGGCGGCTACCGCTGGACCCAGACCCAGTACTACGTAGGCACGAACGACGAGAACGTCGCTCTGTACCGCGGCATCGACCAGGACCTGGCGTGG
Source organism: Streptomyces rectiviolaceus (assembly GCF_039533825.1). Taxonomy (NCBI): domain Bacteria; kingdom Bacillati; phylum Actinomycetota; class Actinomycetes; order Kitasatosporales; family Streptomycetaceae; genus Streptomyces; species Streptomyces rectiviolaceus. Next base: position 151,125 of record NZ_BAAAUG010000010.1, on the reverse strand, counting down.
GTCAGCCTGTCGAAGGTCGAGGAGAACTACCCGAAGATCGAACTCAAGTACCTGCCGCCGTACCAGCGCAAGCAGGTCGAGGGGACCATCCCCGAGGGCAATCTCGACGACGCCAAGAGCAAGATCAAGGAGCTCGGCCTGCAGGCGTCCGCCTGCCAGAAGGACGCCGAGCGCCGTGAGGCCGAGCGAGAGAACGCCAAGCCCGGCGAGGGTGAGGCGGGCGGCACCACCGGCCTGGCCGCCAAGGCCCCCACCGACGATCCGACCGATCCGGCGGACAAGAACGGCACGAACGACAAGAACAGCACGACCGACAAGAACAAGTCCAAGACCGCACCGACTCCCACACCCGGCCCCAGCCTCTCCGAGGACGAGGAGAAGCTGGTCCCGCTGTGCGGTAAGCAGTAAGCAGCCGTTGGGGGCCTTTGCACGCCATGAGCAGTAGCACTACACACACGTCGACCATCGGCGCGATCGGAGCGCCGAGCAGGCGCAACACCGAGCTCGCGCTCCTTGCGTTCGCTGTCGTCATCCCGCTGTTCGCCTACATCAACGTAGGCCTCGCGATCGACGGCGAGCTGCCGTCCGGCATGCTCGGCTACGGCTGCGGGCTCGGACTGCTCGCTGCCGTCGGCCACATCGTGGTGCGCAGGTTCGCGCCCTACGCGGACCCGCTGCTGCTGCCGCTCGCGACGCTGCTCAACGGCCTCGGTCTGGTGGTCATCTGGCGCCTGGACCAGTCGGAGAAGCTGAAGGACATCGCCAAGGCGGCGACCGGTTCCTTCAGCCCTTCCGCGCCCAAGCAGCTGATGTACTCCGCCATCGGCATCGCGCTCCTGGTCGCCGTGCTGCTCGTGCTGAAGGACCACCGCGTCCTGCAGCGCTACACGTACATCTCGATGGTCGCGTCCCTGGTGCTGCTGCTCCTGCCGCTCGTGCCGGGCCTCGGCATGAACGTCTTCGGCGCCAAGATCTGGATCAGCGTCGGCGGTTTCTCCATCCAGCCCGGTGAGTTCGCGAAGATCGTCATCGCGATCTTCTTCGCCGGCTATCTGATGGTGAAGCGCGACGCGCTCGCCCTGGCGAGCCGCCGCTTCATGGGGCTCTACCTGCCGCGTGGCCGTGACCTGGGGCCGATCATCGTCGTCTGGGCGATGTCCATCCTCATCCTGGTCTTCGAGACCGACCTCGGTACGTCGCTGCTGTTCTTCGGCATGTTCGTCGTGATGCTGTACGTCGCCACGGAGCGCACCAGCTGGATCGTCTTCGGCCTGGTGATGTCCTCGGTCGGCGCCGTGGGTGTGGCCACGTTCGAGCCGCACGTGCAGGAGCGTGTGGACGCCTGGCTGAACCCGTTCTCCGACTCCGTCATCGCCTCCACGGGCAGCGACCAGATCGCTCAGTCCCTGATGGCGTTCGGCTCGGGCGGTGTGCTCGGCACCGGCCTCGGCCAGGGCCACTCGGACCTGATCGGCTTCGCCGCCAACTCCGACTTCATCCTCGCCACCTTCGGCGAGGAGCTGGGCCTCGCCGGCATCATGGCGATCCTGCTCATCTACGCACTGATCGTGGAACGCGGTGTGCGCACCGCCCTCGCGGCCCGGGACCCGTTCGGCAAGCTCCTGGCGATCGGTCTTTCCGGCGCCTTCGGCATCCAGGTGTTCGTCGTCGCGGGCGGCGTCATGGGCCTGATCCCGCTGACCGGTATGACCATGCCGTTCATCGCCAACGGCGGTTCCTCGGTGATCGCCAACTGGGCGCTGATCGGCATCCTCATCCGTATCAGCGACACCGCACGACGCCCCGCGCCGGCCCCTGCCCCCAACCCCGATGCCGAAATGACCCAGGTGGTCCGACCGTGAACAAGCCCCTGCGCCGGATCGCGATCTTCTGCGGGCTCCTCATCCTTGCCCTGCTCGCCCGGGACAACTGGCTCCAGTACGTACAGGCCGACACCCTCGCCGAGCACACGAAGAACCGCCGCGTCTCCATCGAGCGGTACGCCCAGCCGCGCGGCGACATCATCGTCGACGGCAAGGCCGTCACCGGCTCCAAGGAAGCGGGCAGCGGCGACTACAAGTACCAGCGGACGTACAAGAACGGGCCCATGTGGTCGCCCGTCACCGGCTTCGCCTCGCAGCGCATCGGCGCCACGCAGATCGAGAGCCTCGAGGACGGCATCCTCACCGGCAACGACGACCGGCTCTTCTTCACCCGCAGCCTGGACATGATCACGGGCAAGAAGAAGGAGGGCGGCAACGCCGTCACGACCCTCAACGCCGCCGCCCAGAAGGCCGCGTACGACGGTCTGAAGGGCCGCGGCAAGGGCGCGGTCGCCGCGCTCGACCCGTCGACCGGCGCGATCCTCGCGCTGGCCTCAGCTCCTTCGTACGACCCCTCGACCTTCGCGGGCAACACGGACAAGGAAGCCGAGCAGTTCGGGAAGCTGGACAAGGACAAAGACCAGCCGATGCTCAACCGCGCGCTGCGCGAGACGTACCCGCCCGGCTCCACCTTCAAGGCGGTCACCGCGGCGGCCGCCCTTGAGCACGGGCTGTACGACGACATCGACTCGCCCACCAAGTCCCCGCTGCCCTGGACGATGCCCGACACCCAGACCCCGCTGCCGAACGAGGGGAACATCCCCTGCAAGAACGCCACGCTGCGCGAGGCGCTGCGGGTGTCCTGCAACACCGTCTTCGGCAAGATCGGCTCGGACCTCGGCAAGGACAAGATGCTCGAGACGGCCGAGAAGTTCGGCTTCAACGAAGAGCAGTTCGTGCCGGTCCGCTCGAACGCCTCCGTCTTCCCCGAGAAGATGGACAGGCCGCAGACCGCACTCTCCTCCATCGGCCAGTTCGAGACGGCCGCGACGCCGCTGCAGATGGCCATGGTCGCCTCGGCCATCGCCAATGACGGCAAGCTGATGGAGCCGTACATGGTCAGCGAGCTGCAGGCGCCGAACCTTGACGTGATCGAGAAGCACGCGCCCAAGGAGATGAGCCGGCCGCTCTCCGAGGAGAACGCGCAGAAGCTGCAGGACATGATGCAGACGGTCATCAACGACGGCACCGGCCGGAACGCCAAGATTCCGGGCGTCACCGTCGGCGGCAAGACCGGCACCGCCCAGCACGGCATCGACAACAGCGAAAACCCCTACGCCTGGTTCATCAGCTACGCCAAGACCGACTCCGGTTCGCCGGTGGCCGTCGCCGTGGTCGTCGAGGACAGCGACGCGAGCCGCGACGACATCTCCGGTGGTGGTCTGGCCGCCCCGATCGCCAAGGACGTGATGAAGGCGGTTCTCGACAGCAAGAAGTGACCCCCGTCACGGCCCCTTCACATCAGTGCACGTTGCGATACCGGTCCTGTATCGGGTGACGGTGGTGGCCGGGTCACGTAAGGCGAGCCGGGTACGGTATGCCCGGACAGCACACCGCCGGACCACACAAGGGTGCGGTCGGGACTGACGGAGAGGGCTGGATTAGCTATGGAAGAGCCGCGTCGCCTCGGCGGGCGGTACGAGCTGGGCCAGGTGCTCGGCCGAGGCGGGATGGCGGAGGTCTACCTCGCGCACGACACCCGCCTCGGACGCACCGTGGCGGTGAAGACGCTGCGGGTGGATCTCGCGCGTGATCCGTCATTCCAGGCCCGGTTCCGCCGCGAGGCCCAGTCGGCCGCCTCGCTCAACCATCCTGCGATCGTCGCGGTCTACGACACCGGCGAGGACTACGTAGACAACATCTCCATCCCGTACATCGTGATGGAGTACGTCGACGGCTCCACGCTGCGTGAGCTGCTGCACTCCGGGCGCAAGCTGCTGCCCGAGCGCGCCATGGAGATGACGATCGGCATCCTCCAGGCCCTGGAGTACTCCCACCGCAACGGCATCGTCCACCGCGACATCAAGCCCGCGAACGTCATGCTGACGCGCAACGGCCAGGTCAAGGTCATGGACTTCGGCATCGCCCGCGCCATGGGCGACTCCGGGATGACGATGACGCAGACGGCGGCGGTCATCGGCACCGCGCAGTACCTCTCGCCGGAACAGGCCAAGGGTGAGCAGGTGGACGCGCGAAGCGACCTCTACTCGACCGGCTGCCTGCTCTACGAGCTCCTCACGGTGCGCCCGCCCTTCGTCGGTGACTCCCCGGTCGCGGTGGCGTATCAGCACGTACGGGAAGAGCCCCAGGCACCGAGCGTCTTCGACGGCGAGATCACGCCGGAGATGGACGCCATCGTCCTGAAGGCCCTCACCAAGGACCCGGACTACCGCTATCAGTCGGCCGACGAGATGCGCGCCGACATCGAGGCCTGCCTCGACGGCCAGCCCGTCCAGGCCACCGCGGCCATGGGCGCGGTCGGCTACGGCGGCCACCCGGACGACCAGCAGACGGCGATGCTGCGCCCGCAGAACGGCGGCGGCCAGACGTCGATGATGCCGCCGGTCGGCCCGGACGACGGCTACGACGACCATTCACGCCGCCGCCAGAAGAAGAGCAGCACTTCTACGGTGCTGCTGGTCCTGGCGGGCTTGCTGGTCCTGGTGGGCGCGATCCTGATCGGGAAGTGGGCGTTCACCGGGGGCGGTGGCGGCGACGACACGATCAAGGCACCGAACTTCGTCGGTGAGAAGCTCGCCGACGCCAAGAAGTCCGCCAAGAACGTGGACCTCGTACTCGACGCCTCCGAGCGCAAGCCGTGCGCGAAGTACCCCAAGGGCGAGATCTGCTCCCAGGACCCGGGGGCGAACGCGACGGTCAGCAAGGGCGACACGATCAGCGTGACGGTTTCTTCTGGTTCGCCGAAGATCACCGTTCCGGATGTGAAGGGCCTGACCTACGCGAAGGCCAAGGAACAGCTCACCGACAAGGGCTTCACCGACGTCCAGAAGGAGACGGAGGAGTCCGACCAGACGCCTGGCATCGTCACGGCTCAGGACCCCAAGGGCGACACGGAGGCGGAGAAGAGCGAGACCATCACGCTCACCGTCGCCGAGGAGGCCGCCAAGTCCGTGGTCCCCGACGTCACCGGCAAGACCTGCGACGAAGCCAAGACCCAGTTGGAGAGCAACAACCTCACCGGTGTGTGCGAGGAAGAAGAGAGCGACTCTGTCGAGGCCGGCAAGGTCATCTCGCAGAGCCTCGCCCCGCAGAGCGAGGCCGACCCGGGCTCGACGGTGACGCTGAAGGTCGCCAAGGCCGCCGAGCAGGCCACCGTGCCCGCGCTCACCGGCCAGAAGCTCAAGGACGCCCGTAAGGCCATCGAGGACGCCGGTCTGACGGTCGGCACCATCACGGGCCCGCAGGAGGACGACGCTCTCGTGGTCCTCTCAGATCCGCCCGCCAACCAGCAGGTCGCACCGGACACCGCGATCAACCTGACCACGGCAGGCGGCAACCAGGGCGACAACGGAGGCGGTAACGGCGGGGACGACGGAGGCGGCTTCCTCGGAGGCAGCGCCGGGTTCTCCCGCAACAACGAGGACTAGGCCTTTCAGTAAGCCTCTTCCGTAAGAACACGAGAGGAGCCCCGGACACCGCCCAGCAGGCGGTGTCCGGGGCTCCTCTCGTACGTGGTGCTAGTCCAGCTCGGCCGGCGGCGTCCGCTTGTTGTCGACCTTCTCGATCCGCTCCAGCTCGCCCCACACCACGTAGCGGTAGTTGGACGTGTAGACCGGCGTGCACGTCGTCAGGGTGATGTAGCGGCCCGGCTTCTTCGCGCCCGATTCCTTGGGGACCGGGTTCAGGACGTTCACGTTGTACTTCGACGTCTCGGGCAGCGTCGAGTACACCTTGTACACGTACCACTTGTCCCGGGACTCGAAGACGATCGCGTCGCCCTTCTTGATCTTGTCGATCTTGTGGAACTTCGCGCCGTGCCCGTCGCGGTGCGCGGCCAGCGTGAAGTTGCCTTCCTTGTCCTGCGGGAGCGCCGACTTGATCGGGTCCTCGTAGTAGCCCGCGACACCGTGGTTGAGCACCTTGCTGTCGGTGCCCTTGCCGACCAGGATCTCGCCGTTGCCCATCGCGGGGACGTGCAGGAAGCCGATGCCGTCCTTGGTGTTCAGGTTCCCCGGGCCGCCCGCCCAGCGGTCACGCACCTGGTCGCCCTGCTTGTGCGCCTCGCGGTCCGCGACGACGTTGGTCCACCACAGGGAGTAGACGACGAAGAGACCGAGCACCAGGCCCGCGGTGATGAGGAGTTCACCGAAGACGCTGACCGCCGTGGCGATCGGGCCACGTCCCCGGGGTCGCGGTGCGGGCGCGGGTGCGGGCGCCTCGGCCTGCTCCTCGGTCTGCTCCTCGTCGCGGTCGGCGTGGTCGGTCGTCGCTGCCACTGGTTCTGCCCCGTTCTCACCGTGCTAGTTGACGAGCGCGCTCGGTTTGCCCTTGCTGCGCGGCCGTTCCTCGACCATCTTGCCCCAGACGATCATTCGATACTTACTCGTGAATTCCGGGGTACAGGTGGTCAGTGTGATGTACCGGCCCTCTTTGGTGAAGCCCGACCCCGGAGGGACCGGTCCGATCACCGAGGTGTTGCTGGGCTGGGTCTGCGGCAGGATGCTCGCCATCTTGTAGACGAAGTACTTGTCCTGCGTCTCCACGATGATGGGGTCGCCCGGTTCGAGCTGATTGATGTAGCGGAACGGTTCGCCGTGGGTGTTGCGATGCCCTGCGACCGCGAAGTTGCCCTTCTTGGCGTCCGGCATGGCCGTCTTGGTGCTGCCCTCGTTGTAGTGACCGACCATGCCGCGGTCCAGGACCTTCGACTTGTCGATGCCCTCGGCGATCGGCACGACCACGTCGAGGCGAGGGATGTGCAGGAGCGCGAAGCCCTGTCCTGGCTCGAAGGCGCCCGGCTTGCCCTTGCCCTTCGCCCACTCCTCCTGGAGGTCGTTGGCGGCGCCGTTGGCCTGCTGGTGGGCGCGGATGTTCGTCCACCACAGCTGGTACGTGACGAAGAGAAGCATCAGTACGCCTACGGTGATGAACACCTCGCCGAGCCCCCGGCTGATCACCGTGCCCGCGGAGGGCTTACGGGCGCGCTCGGCGCGACGGGCCTCGACGCGGGAGAGGGGGGCCGCGGAGTCCGTCGCGGCGCGGGGGGCTGTGGCTTGGCCTGTGGCTTGGCCTGTGGCTTTGCCTGCGCCTTTGCCTGTGCCTTTCTTCGCGGCCCTGCGACGGGCGGCCCTGCCGCCCTCCGTGGGGCGCTCCGGCTCCAGGCCCCGGGCCCGCTCTAGCTCGGGTTCTGGCTCTGGCTCGGCTATTCGGCGCGTGTCCGCCGTCCGCAGGCCCACCGTCTCGTCGTCGACCGGAGGCTGCGGCTGCTGTGGCTGCTGCTGCTGAGGGGCGTACGCGCCGTACAGCTCCTCGTACGTCGGTTCCCGCACCCCGTACCAGTCGCGGGCGTACCCCTCGGGGTCGTACCACTCCTGCTCCTGAGGCTGCTCCGGCTGCGGCTGCGGCTCAGGCAGCGGCTCCGGTTCCGCGGGCCCGCTGCGGAACCACGGCGAAGGATGCTGACCCGGCAGCGGGTCCGTCAGCGGATCGGCGAGATGGTCGACTGCGGCCTCGAACGCCCCGGGCTGGTCGAATGCCCCCGGCTCCCCGTACGACGCGTACTGATCGTCGTCGTACGGAACTCCGGAGGAATCGCGCTCGGGGCGCAACGCGGTCACGCCGTGGCCCTGCCCACCACCGGGGCAAGACCGCTCGACCGACCGACCGCCCCCTTGTCCCCGCACTCCACCAGCCAGTTGGCGAGCATGCGGTGGCCGTGCTCGGTGAGCACCGACTCGGGGTGGAACTGCACGCCCTCGACCGGAAGTTCACGGTGGCGCAGGCCCATGATGATGCCGTCCTCCGTACGCGCGGTCACCTCCAGCTCAGCCGGAATCGTGGCCGGCTCGGCGGCGAGCGAGTGATAGCGCGTCGCGATGAACGGTGAGGGCAGCCCGGCGAAGACACCCTTGCCCTCGTGCACCACGGCGGACGTCTTGCCGTGCAGCAACTCCGGCGCACGGTCCACCACTCCGCCGTACGCCACCGCCATCGACTGCATGCCCAGGCAGACGCCGAACACGGGCACACCGGTGCCGGCGCAGTGCCGCACCATGTCCACGCAGACCCCCGCCTGCTCGGGCGTGCCGGGGCCCGGTGACAGCAGGACGCCGTCGAAGCCGTCCTGCGCGTGGCGCAGCTCGACCTCGTCGTTGCGCAGGACCTCGCACTCGGCGCCCAGCTGGTACAGGTACTGGACGAGGTTGAAGACGAAGCTGTCGTAGTTGTCGACGACCAGGATGCGGCTGGGACGCTTTGCGGTACTCACTGGCCGTCCACCGTCACATCGTTGAAGGGAAGCAGCGGCTCGGCCCAGGGGAAGACGTACTGGAAGAGCACGTAGACCACAGCGAAGACGAGCACCAGCGAAAGCAGCGCCCTTACCCATGCGTTTCCCGGCAGATGCCGCCAGATCCAGCCGTACATGCCGTCCCTTCCGTAGCCGTACGGCACCAGACTAACGGCGCAGTGCCTCCGGTTTCCCGGCCTCGACGGGCTGGGTGGCATCGAGGTGCGCCCAGACGATCAACCGGTGGCTGTGGCCCCACTCTGGCTCACAGGTTGTAAGGGTGAGGTAACGGCCCGGCCCCTCGTATCCGGACTTGCGCGGAACAGGATCGATGACCTCAATGTCGCTGGGCAGCGTCTTGTAGGGCTTGTTGTCGATGCGGTACGTGAACCAGGTGGTGCCGTCGGTCAGGACCACGGGGTCGCCCGGCCGCAGCTTCGGGAAGTCCTTGAACGGATCTCCGTACGTGCGGCGATGGCCCGCCACGGAGAAGTTTCCCTTCTGGCCGAGCTGCGCGGTGTCCCCGTAGTGGCCGAGCCCCTTCTTGAGGATGTCGGTCCCGGTGCCTTGGAGCACCGGCTTGTTCCACGTGAAACCGAACCGCGGGATGTACATGACGGCGAAGGGCTTGCCGTCCTCGTAGGGGCCGGGCTTCTTCGGAGAGGTGTCGGCGGGCTTGTCGTCCGTCCCCGTGGGCACCGAACCCTGCGACCACTGGTCCTGGAGCTTGTCGATCTGGCTGTCCATGGCGTTGTCGGCCTTCACACCGGTCCAGAACAGGACGTACACCACGAAGAGCACGATCAACGTGCCGATGGTGATGCACAGTTCGCTGAACGTCCTGACGAGCACTCGCACCGACACCGGACGGCCCCTCCCGGGTGCTATTCCACAGCTATTCCACGGCTATTCCACGGGCTTCGCGTAGTGGAGATCCACTGTGCCCGAGTAGCCGGGAAGAGTCATCGCCCCGTCGTCATCGACTTTCCAGCCGAGTCCGTAGGCGTTGACGTACAGCATGTAGTTCTGGATCTCCGGGGACGCGGCGAGCGCCGTCTTGAGCTTCTCCGGGTCACCGACCGCGGTCACCTTGTACGGCGGCGAGTAGACGCGGCCCTGGAGGATCAGGGTGTTGCCCACGCAGCGGACGGCGCTGGTGGAGATGAGCCGCTGGTCCATGACCTTGATGCCCTCGGCGCCGCCCTGCCAGAGCGCGTTGACGACGGCCTGGAGGTCCTGCTGGTGGATGACCAGGTCGTTGGGCTGGGGCTCAGGGTAGCCGGGGAGCTTGGCGGTGGCGTTCGGCGGGGCGTCGGCGAGGGTGACGGAGACCGCATCGCCGCTGAGCTTCTTGGTGCCCGCGTTCTTCTCCAGGGCCTTGAGCCGGGCGTCGTCGGCCTTCGTGCCGCCGTTGTCGCGCTCGGCCAGGGACTCGACGTCGTCGCGCAGCGAGCCGTTGGACTCGTCCAGCTTGCCGTTCTTGTGGCTGCGTTCCTCGATGAGGTCGGAGAGCTTCAGCAACGAGGCGTCGGTGCGGATGTTCGTGCCCTTGGCCGTGTTGAAGCTGGTGAAGAAGAGGAGGCCCGCGAGCGCGAAAACGGCGGCCGTCAGCAAGCGGACCGGCCGCCATCGTGGACGGCGACCCGGACCTGTGGGGGAGTCGGCAGAATTGCTCAACGTACCCTTATCTCCTTCAGCGCCGCGGAAGCACTACGCTAACGGACGCCCGGGGGAGGGCTCAGCTCCCCGTATCGACAGGAGAGACCCTCGTGCCGAAGTCACGGATCCGCAAGAAGGCCGACGATTACACGCCGCCCGCGAAGAAGGCGACGAACATCAAGCTGACCAGCCGTAGCTGGGTGGCTCCGGTGATGCTCGCGATGTTCCTCATCGGGCTCGCCTGGATCGTCGTCTTCTACGTCACCGACGGCAAGCTGCCGATCGACCCGCTGGGCAACTGGAACATCGTGGTCGGCTTCGGCTTCATCGCCGCCGGGTTCGGCGTCTCCACGCAGTGGAAGTAACGCTGTTCCACCGGCTGGGAGCGCGTTCCCCACAGCGGCGAGAGCAAGCCTTGCCCTGAGTTATCCACAGCGCTATCCACAGTGGGGAAAAGAAAGACGATCTGTGGATAACCCTCGTGATGTTGACGCCGGTATGACCGGTCGTCCACCATCCGCACCACCGCTGGCCCCTTGTCCTTCCTGGGGAAACCCAGGTCAGCGACAAGGGGCACAGTTGTTCCCCACGGCATGCACAAGATCCGGCACACGCTGTGGACAACAGTGGGCTTCGGACGACAACGGTGAGCTTCAGACGAGCTGCGCGGTCCTGATGACCACAGCCGCAAGGACCACGATCAGCACCACGGCACAGGTCCCCCACTGCATGAGCGTCCGCCGCTCGCGGGGCGCGTGCACCATCCCGTAGGCGATCGCGACACCGGCGACCAGACCGGCGACGTGCGCCTGCCAGGCGATGCCGTCCATGGTGAACGTGAAGAGCATGTTCAGCGCGAGCAGCGCGATGACGGGGCGCATGTCGTAGTTGAGGCGCCGCATCAGGACCGCGGTCGCGCCGAGCAGGCCGAAGACCGCCCCGGATGCCCCGAGCGAGGCGTCGCTCGCGTCGACGAGGACATAGGTGAGCGCGCTGCCGGCCAGGCCGGAGAGCAGATAGAGCGCGAGGTAACGGGCGCGGCCGAGCGCGGCTTCCAGGGGGCCGCCGAGCCACCACAGGCCCAGCATGTTGAACGCGATGTGCCAGATCTCCTGGTGCGCGAACATCGATGTGACCAGGCGGTACCACTGGCCGTCGGCGACGCCTTCGGTCGGCTCGAACGGGTACGGCGGCCATTCACCGATCAGGAAGAGATCGCCGGCGAGCCGGTCGTTCGTGCTGATCGCGATGAACACCAGAACGTTTATCGCGATCAGGATCTTGGTGATCAGACGCGGGTCCGCGGCGATCGAGCCGCCCGCGATGGTGCGCGGCTGGTTCGCCGCGGGTGCGTGGCCGGTGCCCGAGCCCTCGCGCACGCACTCGGGGCACTGGAAGCCGACCGAGGCGCTGATCATGCACTCCGGGCAGATGGGGCGCTCGCAGCGGGCACAGCTGATGCCGGTCTGGCGGTCCGGATGCCGGTAGCAGCCGGGCAGGCCCGGTGCGTCCTGTGGCCCCTGCGGGCTGCCTGGTGCCTGGTCCATGGGGTCCCCTCAATGTCCGTACGAAGGCACAGCTACGCGCGCGTGGCGAACGCACCGCCCCGCCCTTCCTTACGGATGGGCGGGGCGGTTTGGTTCCCTCGCGGGCTGCGCCGGTGTCAGGCGCCGCGGGTCTCGATGACGACGGACTCGATGACGACGTCGTTCACCGGGCGGTCGGTGCGCGGGTTGGTCTGCGTGGCCGCGATCTCGTCGACGACCTTCTGGCTCGCCGGGTCCGTGACCTCACCGAAGATGGTGTGCTTGCGCGTCAGCCAGGCGGTCGGGGAAACCGTCACGAAGAACTGGGAGCCGTTGGTGCCCGGTCCCGCGTTGGCCATGGCGAGCAGGTAGGGCTTGTCGAAGGCGAGGTCGGGGTGGAACTCGTCCTCGAACTCGTAGCCGGGGCCACCCGTGCCGTTGCCCAGCGGGTCGCCGCCCTGGATCATGAAGCCACTGATGACGCGGTGGAAGACCGTGCCGTCGTAGAGCCGGCCCGTCGTCTTCTTGCCGGTCTCCGGGTTGACCCACTCGCGCTCGCCCTGGGCGAGCTCGACGAAGTTCTTGACCGTCTTGGGCGTGTGGTTGGGGTGCAGCAGCACCTCGATGTCGCCGCGGTTGGTCTTCAGGGTGGCGTAAAGCTGCTCGGCCACGGTCTGCCTTCCGTTGTCTTCTGTGACGCCCTGATCCTCGCACGGACCGGATTGGGACGAGTAGCCACCGAGTGGGCGCGCGCCGCGACGATCCGTGGCATTGTCGGCGAAGAAGTCTCCTTGTACCGATTTGATCAAATTGATCGCACCCGGATGCCCGCCCTCTCATGCCTAGGAGCCATCCGGAAGGCATGATCCTTGAAAGGGTGGAAAGGTGACATACCTATACGCCACCGAGGAGGAGGATCCCGTGACCCGCATCGACAGCGTGCGCGCCGCGACCGGTTCGGCGAGGGACAGCGTGCGGCATGCCGCGGAGGCGGTGGCCCCCTACGCCGGCACGGCCAAGGAACAGGCCGTCCATTACGCGCACGAAACCCGCGTACGGCTCGCGCCCAAGGTGTCGCAGGCCGCCGAGCAAGCCCGTGTCCAGTACGGGGCCCACGTCGGGCCTCGCATCGACCAGGCCCGTACGCATGTGCCGCCGAAGGTCGACCACGCCGCGCACGAAGCCGCCGTCCGCACCCGCAAGGCGGCCAAGCAGACCCGCAAGGCCGCCCAGCAGGCCGCCGACTACTCGAAGCCGCGGATCGAGCACGCCGTGGCCGTGGCTCAGCCCGTCCGTGAGGAGGCCGCGTCCCGCGGGGCGGCGGCTCTGGCCGCGCTGCGCGGTGAGGTCTCTCCCAAGGAGATCCAGCGGCTGGCCCGCAAGCACAAGCGCCGGGCCCGCGCCGGACGCGCCGCCAAGGGCCTCATCGTCCTGGGCATCCTGGCCGGTGGTGCGGTCGCTGCCTGGAAGTGGTGGGACAAGCAGGCCAACCCGGACTGGCTCGTCGAGCCGCCGGCCGCGACGGAGGTCCCCGACAGCACGCCGCTGACCTCGGTCGACGGCAGCGGTCAGGGCTCCCTCGACCCCGAGGTCCAGGCCAAGCAGGCCGAGTCGGAGGCAGCGGAGCGCGACGACCTGCGCTGACCTGCCGCCGACCCGCGCGTCCGCGGTCATCCACGCGGCAGCACGGAAGCACAGAAACACGGAAGCACTGACAACGCCGTAGGGCGGGACCACCTCAGCTGAGGTGGTCCCGCCCTACGGCGTTTCTGTGGAGCCTAGGAGATTCGAACCCGAAATCGTTATGCCTCTGACCTGCGAAAACGCAGGAGAATCGGACATTGAACCCCGTTTCCCTCCTCCTGCGTCCTGCTCTATCCCCCTCGAACAGCCTCTCGTGCTGACACGTCAGCACGGCGCTAAAGAGCATTGCTCCCGCTAATCCCCCTCGGCCACCACCCCTGCAAGTACAGCACAAGAGGCGCACCCCAGCGGGTGAACGGTTGCGTACATCAAGCCAGAACAGCCCTATCCATCGGAGCAACCGCTTACGTCCACCATGGAGTGTCGGCACCACGCAGGAGCACTTGACATTGCAGTTGTGAAACTCAAAGGTCGACCTGTCAGGAATGCCAAGCCAACCCGATGGGACGCTTCCGGTTTCCACATCTGAAATGGGTTCTTCCCGTGAGCACCCAGGTCACGGGAGCAGACTGCACCGGCAGCAGCTACCGGGCAAGGAGATCACCTCGGGGTAGAAGAGGAAGGCTGCTGGGGCGTCGACTGAGGAGAGTCAGCCAGATCCCTGTCTGTCGCCTGGATGACGGCATTGAACAGCCACAACAGACGGTAAGCCCGAGCCGCGCCAAGAATCAGCACTCCTTCCACGGCCCAGTGAACGCCCCCAGGGTCGGTCTCGGTGGTATCGAGGACGATGGCGAGCAGGCAGGTGGCGGAGATGAGCAGGGTGGCCGACAGGACGCTCACCCAGTTCCGCCGGAACTGTGAGGCCAGGTGCGGCGCGGTGCGTAGGACGCGCATACGGCGACCGGTGGCGGACGCGTACTGGGCGATGGCGGCCGTGACAAAGCTGCCGACCAAGGCGACGACGGTAGCGCCGGTGGTGTAGATCTCCAAGCGCTGTTCGCGACCGGGCGCGCCAAAGATGTCGCCACAACCGGACAACGCGACAAGCAGACCATGTCCGCCAAGGACGGCCGCGGCCAACAGCCAGTCCGCTGCTGGCCGTGATCGCCATCCATTTAGCATTCCGCGTGCCGTCTCCCAAAGACTCGCCATTCCCGCCCCTCCCCCACACCCTGACCAGGGCTTTCGCCCCAGTTACCTACAGGCTAGAGGTCGGCACTGACAGCGGCCCGCAGCACTCGTTCATTCTCGTGGGAGACCCGCTCCAGCTTGTTCAGGGCCATCTGGAGGTCAATGGCATGGCCGTTGCCGGAGGAGTACGGCACGATGCACTTCGCGGTGATGCGCTCGCTGACGAAATCGATCTTCTCGTCGTCGGCCTCACTGTGCCACGCCTCCATGCGGGCCTGTGCGGCGGCGGTGTCGACCACGTCGGAGTTGTCCAGCCAGTCCTCGATGTCGTTGGCGAAAACCCGCGTGGAGTCGAGGAGTTGGCGGTGCCCACGGGCTCGGCGACGTGGCGAAAGGGTGCGGGACTGTTTCGGCACCTCCAGGGTCAAGGTGATCACCATGTCCGGGTTGTCCTCGTGCAGACGGCTAACGGCGGTGCCAAGGTCGGAGCTGGCGCGTAGGGCGGACGGGCTGTCGGGCGGCTCGGGGGCGATGCGTACAGTCAGCCTCTCGATAGCCGCTGCGTGCGCGAGCTTCTCCCGAGAGCGGGCGTTGACCACCGGCCGCAGCTCAATATTGCGTACATCGGGCGCGGCGGCGTGCATGTCGTCAAGCCACCGCCGAACGGCTTGGGCGCGAGGGGCGGAGGTACCGCCGGCCATGGTGGCGATCACGTTGCCGAAGGGCAGGAAGTACACCGTGGTGACGTCCACCAGCTCCTTGTCGGCGGCGAGCTGGAGGTGGCTGAGAGTGCCGTCGACGTGGTCAATGAGCTGTGGTACGTCTTGGCGAACCTTGGCCAGGAGCAGGTGCGGGGCGGTCTGGTGAGGGTCGACGGCGCCGATCAGGATGTCGTCGCCCGCGTGTACGGTGCGCTGCGTGGGCGGCTGGGTGCACAGGCGGCGGATGTGCGCTCCCCAGTCCCTGTGTGGGAGACGGAAGGCGCCAGGGGCATCGGCGTCGGCGATCTCGTAGAAGTGGACGATCCTGTCCCTGTTGCGTGCGGCCACGTCTGTGCTCCCCCGTAGCAGTAGGACGACATCGGTGAACCAGCGTACCGAGAGCGCCGACAGGCGCCGAAACAATCAGGCCGGGCCGGGCGCACGCCGCCCCGGCCCAGTCCCGTGGCCCTACTCTTCCTCAAATTGGGCTTGTAGTTTCAAAGTGTTGGCGTTCTCCGTCAGGGTGCGCACTTTATCCGGAGGGAAGCCGCCGGGGGCGGTCGCCTGGATCTCGACCGTGATCTCGACGTCAGCCCCAATGGCTTCGAGGTGCTGAAGGATCTCGAAGGCGTACTTCGTCGCGTGCTTGCTGTACTGCTCGGTGTCGAGCCTGGCGTGGGCGTAGAAGCGGGTAGGAACCTGGGGCAGCGGGGTCGGTGCCGGAGCCGTGGCGCCCGACGTGGGGCGGGTTGGCGCCGCGCCGCCGGAGCCGCGGCTGTTGTCGTCGTCGGCGACCTCGTGCGGATCGGCCGGTTCCGGCCGTCGGGCGGCGGCCTCGGCCAGGTCGGCGGCCTCCTGGGCGACGGCGAGGTCGGACCGTACCAGGAGGGTGGTGTCGGTGATCTGGCCGAACGTGACGCCTTGGCAGGGTAGGACGAGGCCTTGGTAGCGACCGGTGGTCACGTCGTAGCCGGTGGCGAGGGCGAAGCCGTCGCTCTCCCAGGTGATGTGGGAGAGGACGTCCTCGATGCCCTGGTCGAGGACGCTGCGGTCACGCAGGCGGTTCATGTACGGATACTTGGTGTGCAGCTCCCAGAGGCGGCTGACGGAGATATGCCCGTCGCGGTTCCAGTCCTGGGCCAATGCGTCCTTGATGCGCTGATGGAGAACGGCGGGGGCCTGCTGAAGGTAGAGCATGCCCTGACGCTTGAGACGTTCACCGACTTGGATGGCGGCGTCGTCGATGGCGGGCAGGTCGACTTTGAAGTCGACCCAGTCAATCTTGGCGCCGGGGATCTGCTCGGGAACGAGGACCCACCGGTAGGCCTTGCCGAGGCGGAGGCTGACCGTTTCATCGGCTCTCTCCATTCGGGTCCTGGCCTGGGACCTCTGACTATCCGTCAGGTCGAGCTGGATGTGCTGCTGAAGGACCTGCTTCCAGCCCAGGTACTCGCGGACGGCCTCGGCGACCTCCTCCGTCTCCTTGCGGTCAGGGGCGAGGAAGACGAGGGCGTTGCGGTGCTGGCGGGTCCCGGAGCGGTACTGGTCGAGGGCCTCTTGAGCGAAGTGCAGCGCGTCGGTGTCCGGCACGCCCTTGGCGTTGCGGTGAGTGAAGCGGGGGTGCAGCAGGACCAGGCGCGCACCGTCGTTGTCCGGGATCTCACTGGCGGGCAGGGGCGCGGCATGGACAGCAGTGAACGGGCCGCGCACGCTCTGCACAGGGCTGAGCCGGCGCACCACGTCCGCCCACACCTTGTCGGGGTCGTCGAGGAGCTTCTCCGCCTCGTCCTTAGCGGTGCGGGTGATGTTGGCGTGAGTGTCGTACCAGTGGCGCTCGCCGTCGCCGTAGAGGTAGGTGGAGCGGTCGGCGAGGGCGTTGAGCGCGGTGCGGAAGTTGCCGAGGGGTTCGCCGGGGATGGCCATGCCCAACCGGATGTGCGTTTCGGACAGGCCCTTGCGGGCGGCGTGCACCCGAGGAGCCGAGCCCATGAAGACGGTCCGGGCGACGCGGCGACTCATACCGCGCTGCCCGAGGACAGTCTTCTCACTGTCGACGGCAGCCGGGGTGGAGTCCGGTCCGTCGACGTCGGCGTCGATGATCGGCTTCCAGCGGTCCTCCAGGTAGTACGTCAGCTCCTGGTTGACCCGTGTGTCGTGTATGGGCACGTCACCGGGCATGATCATGGGGCTCTGGTTCTGGTCCCGCCACAGGGCGTGGATGACGGTGCTCATCAGCCGCAGCACGCCTCGGGTGCGCTGGAACTTGGGTAGCGTGGACCAGTCCTCGTAGAGCCGAGCAAACAGTTCCGGGTGGATGGGGTACGTCGACTTGATCCGCCTCTCGTAGTCGCCGGTGTCGCAGCCGGCCGGGAACTCGCGCTTCTCGGTGCCGTAGAACTGTGTGTAGAGCCGCGCCACCTTGTTGATCTCGGCCTGGACCTCGCTGGTGGCGGTCTGGAAGAGCCGTCGGCGCACGATCTCGAAGGATTCGTCGGAGGTCGCGGGCCGCCAGTTGTCGCCCTTGCGGTGGACGACGTTCTGCAGGCGCTCCAGCGCGATGCGGTTGTTCTCCCCGCCGATGTCGTACTGGTCGGCAGCGCTCACCTCTCCGGTCGCGGAGGCCGGGATGGATACCAGCAGTTGGGACCCCTCGACGGAGGCGACGGCTTCGGTCAGGGACTGCGCAAAGGAGAAGTGCGTCTCGAAGGAGCCAGCAGGCAGGCCGTCGTAACCGAGCAGCGGACCGGCGTACTGTACCCATTCGTCGATGAGGATCACACACGGTGCGTAGGCGGCGAGCAGGTCCTGGAGCAGGGCGGTGCCGGGGCTGGTGCTGGTACGGTCGGCCTCGGCGAGGACGTCGTACGCCTTCCTACCGCCGAGCTGCCATGCGAGCTGGCCCCACATCGTGTTGACCTTGGTGCCGTCGGGTTTGGTGTCGGGCTGCCCGATGCTCAGCTCGTTGCCGACCAGCACGGCCCGGTGGACCGTTCCGCCGGGCAGTCCGCCGCCGGGCGCGGCGGCGATCAGCTCCTGAAGGTCCTGTGGCAGCCGGCTCACGTTTAGGCCCGGCGCGTACAGGTGGTACAGCGCCATCATCGAGTGGGTCTTGCCGCCGCCGAAGTTCGTCTGGAGGTTGATGACGGGGTCCGCGTTCGCGTCACCGCTGATCCGGCGCAGCGACTTGCTGAGCAGCTCGTCGAGGCCCTCGGTGAGGTACGTCCGCTGGAAGAACTCCTCCGGTTCGGTGTACTCGGCGGCGCCCTCGCCGCGCGCGACCCGCCATAGGTCGGCGGCGAACTCGGAGGCGTTGAAGTCACCTCGCGCCACATCAGGGTGCGGGGTGAGCACCTCGCGCCACGGCCGCAACCCCTCGGCGGCCACGCTCGGCACCGCACGCGCCCGGCGGGCGGACCTCTTCGTCTCCTCCTCCGTGAGCTGGCGTTGCAGCGTCTGCCGGGACTGCCGGACCTCGTCGACGAGCGAGGCCTCCGCGTGGACGGCCAGCAGCAGCCGCTCCGCCGTGTCCAACGCGCGCAGCGTGTCGTCCGCGGAGAACGGCCTATTGTGCGCCCACCCGTTGCGTACGTCATTCAGCTCGCTGGCGAACCCACGGGCGCTGCCCGGCAGTAGATGCCGGAAATAGCTGCTCCAGTAGCGCTGAAGGAGGTTCAGCAGGAACTGTGGGTCGTCCTTGCTGATCTGCCTGCCTTGACTCGTAGCCTCGCTCTCCGCGTCCTCGAACCAGCTCTCACCCTGCCGCTTGACCAACTCCCGCTCCAGGAAGGGCTGCAGCCCCTCCCCGAGGATGTCGATCATGCGACTGACACGGTCTCGGTTGTTCACCGCCATGGTGCTGGTGTCCTGCCTTTCCGGGCGTGGGCGTGTAAGGAGAGGATGGCGAATCAGAAGAGCGGCTGGTGCTGGGGCTTGCTGGGGCCGCGCTTCTCGGCCGCACGGGCCTCCGCCTGAAGATCGGACCAGGCACTGGCCAGATTGTTGAACCGCTGCCCACTCTCCGACCAGCGACGGCGGTCGCAGATGCTATACAAGAGATGGGTCAGGTCGCGGATGGCATCCTCGTCGAACTCCGCGCGCCGACGGATCCCGGCGAGCAGCTCACCGGCCGGACCGACACCGGACCTGGCGCCCTTGCCCTCCAGTACCCGGGACAGGTGCATGGCCGCCTCCCATACTGAGATCCGGGCGTCGGTTTCCGGGTCGTACGACTCCGGCAGGTCAGCCGGGAAAACGATCCACACCTTGCTGTCCCCGGACCCGGTGATGTGGGCGTCCTGGAGCCCCTTCACGGAAACGTTGTACGCCTTCGCCAGCGTCTCCGCGTCCCCGAACGTGCCCTTCCCCCACTGGAACTGCTCGAACCAGCGGATCGCCCACCGGGTGTCCTGGTCGAACTCGCCCTCCTGCTCGTTCAGCACGTCGGCCAGTACGTCGTTGATGAGGCCGAGTGCGGTCCGCACACTCATCGCCGAACCATCGGGCTCGGTCACCTTCGCGTACCGCGAGAACACTGCGATGCCAGGGCCGATCGCAGACTGGGGCAGGTCGACGGGGGCCAAGTTCCCCTCTTGCAACTTCCTTAGCGCATCGGGGAGTTCGCTGCGCAGAGCGCGCAGGAAGCCGCGCCGATCGGTAGAGCCAGCGGTGACGTGGCGGGGGCGACAGGCGAGGACCACGGAGGATGCGAGCGCGTTGGTACCGATGCCGATGGAACGGCCAGAGCGCTCGGTACGGACCGGCCAGGTGCCGGTGACCGACCAGCCAGCCTGGATCAGGCCGTTCAGCATGGTCTCCCAGCCGGTGGAGGCCGTGCCGTTATCGTCTGTCTCCGCCTGCTTGAACGCGTAATACACGACGAGCGGAAAGTCTGGGTGGTGACCGGCGCGCATGTGTGTGAACGTCTCGATGAACCCCTGCTCGAAGTGGTCCTCCGCCTTCTCCCTGCTCCCTCCGTGCCGGTAAGGAGAGGCGATGAGTTCAGGCTCCTTGGGGGTAAGGATCGTGCTCATGACCTCGGGGTAAATATTGCGGAGGGAGCGGCGAAGCCAAATATAGAAGAAGTCGGAGAGATCGGCGTATCCGATATTGTCGTAGTAGGGAGGATCGGTGTTGATGATGAAGTTGTCGTAGGGCCGAGTGGTGGCGTCGGCCTGAACTACGTCACCAGAAGCGTCGATCGTCGGCAGTGCTTCGATCACTCGTCCGGCAGTCGCAACAGAGACTAGAAGGTCACCAGCGGCGTTGGCAAAGGGACTAACTTCCACGAAATCCCATGCCATAGGAATGGCTTGGCGTGAGAAGAGATTGCGAGCCTGATCACGGCTGTTGGACCAGGTGACGATGGAGTTGTTCAAGTCGGCCGTTCTACTAGATGCCAACCCCAGATACAGCGCCACCGCCTTTCCATACTCAGCTGCGTGAGCTTCCCCCATACCCGCGTCCCTTGCGTCCCGCTCGACCATCTCGCGAGCCTCACCGACCAAGTCACTGAAGGTGGTTAGGGCAAGCATCTGCCGGTTCGTGAAAAGGGACGCGAAAGTTTCCAGCCCGTAGAACGGCGGCGAGAACCAGCGCGGGTTGATGGGCATCCGCTCGTGTGGCGCATTCGCAGTCACAGCAACAACGGCAGCTTTCTCATGCTCCTCGGTAGCCGCCAGATAGATCCGCTGTCGCTTTCCCTCCGCCACCGTCGCCAACAGCCGCGCCCCCATGCGCCCGGCCACCCCTTCGGCTTTGATGTAGCCCTCGGGGGTGGGATCTCCGCAGACCAGGCACGTGAACTTGGCACCACGGCCCTGCTTCGGCGGATCAGGCGGCCCCTCGGGGCCGTCGTGAATCTCGAAACTGACATTCCGGCCCTCGACTACAGGCATGATCCACTGCGGCCGGTTCTTCTTCTTGGAGAGCCACCAAGTGGTCACCAACGGCATCTCCACCCCGCAAGCCGGGTTCGGGCAAGTGACGGTTCGCGCCCATAGCCAGGCGATGACCGCAGCCTCACTGCCGTCCGCCAATTTGGCCTTCGGATAGTGCGTGCCGATGCGGGCGAGAGCCTGCTCACGCATCCAGCCTCCGTACTGACGTACGTCCTCGGCGAGGCCGCTCGCGCCTGGCCAGTTGTCAGTGCGTAGATCTGCGGTCGGCGAGACGGGTCTGCGCCCCGCCCACCTCGGCGGGATCTCGATCAGAGCCTTGTTGATGATGACCGGGACCGGATTCAGGTCGCTGGCATGGGCCTGAAGGCCGAGCCGGTGGGCCTCTAGGGGGATCGTGCCGCCGCCCGCGAAGGGATCGAGGACGGGCGGAAGGGGGCCGCCACTCGACTCGGCAATCTTCTCGCGGACCTTGCGCATGATGCGCTCGTCGCGCGTGGCCTCCCAGGGGACCATCTCTTCGATGAGATCGAAAAGCCGCTGCCGTTCAGCCTTCTGCTTCTCCTCGGAAGGGTAGAGGTCGGGCCGGGCGGAGGGGTCGTCGACGAGCTGGGCGAAGAGCATCGCGCGGGCCGCAGCGAGGGGACGGCGGGCCCACCACAGGTGAAGGGTGGAGGGGTGGCCGTGGCGGATGGACTTCTCCCGGGCAGACTCCCGGTTGATCACCTCCAGCGGGAGGGAGACCTCGATGAGCTTGGTGCGGCGCTCCGGGGCCGTCTCTTCGGTTGCACCGCTCACTGCGGGGTTCCTCCCTTGTTCCAGGCGTCCTGCCAGGACAGCAGGAGCCCCTCGGTCTTCAGGTCGCCGAAGTCGGTGTCGGCAAAGGCGTCGGTGAGGTATCTGATCTCGTCGTGTTCCGGGCCGTGGGGACTGACGGAGACCAGGGCAAGACGATGCCGTTCGCCCCGGTTTTTGGCGACGAGGACCTCGTTGCGGCTGACGTAGAAATGTTGCGCTCCCGCCCGGCGGCCCTTGACCTCGATGTGCACGAGGTGGCCACCCAGCGTACGGGAGCGGATGTCGTAGCCGGGGTTGTTGTGGGCCATCTCCTCGGGGAGGCGGCCCAAGCAGCGTTCGGCGCCGAGGACGGCGGCGACGGCACGGTGGTCGGTCTCGTATCCATCGGCGGCGTGCAGGGCATCCAGCACGGCCTTCTCCGCCGCGGTTTCGGCAGGGCCGAGCCGACGGGCGAGCCAGCCAACGGGAACAACGAGTGCACAGCCGGCGATGACGGGCGGGCGGGCCTGGAGGGCTTTGTCCTTGTCTAGGGCGACGAGACGCTGCTCGCGGCGTCGTTCCAAGTCCTCGGCCCAGGCCCGGGCGGTCTCGGGGCGGTGACGGACCTTCTTGCCGTCGGCGAGGGCGAGTTCGAGTTTCCCTGCCTGGGCGTACCAGAAGCTGATCTCTTGGCGGAGGCGCTGCTCGACCTGGGTGCGGGTGCGGTCGATGACAGGCAGGAGGCGTTCCCGGGCCCGGGCGATGTGCTGGGGTACCGCCTCGCGGACGGCCCACTCCAGGGCGCGGGCAGACCCGCCGTCGCACAGCCAGTCCTCCATGAGGAGCGCCTCGGCGGCCTCCGCCTCGCGAGGGGTTGGCGGGCGGTAGTCGAGGTAGGGAGCGGGGCCGGCGTCGTGCGCCGTACCGTCGGGGAGGAGTTCCACGAAGGCGAAGGAACGGTCCACCGAGCGGCGGTGCCCGTCGACAACGTCCTGCACCAGCGCGGTCAGTAGCCGGGGGCGGGTGCCAGCGTCGGAGGCGTCGACGAGGACAGTGCCCCGGGTGAGCAGGTCGCCGTGGCGGTGGACCGTCTCCTCCAGTACGGCGTCAAAGAGTGGATGTCCGGGGGCGATCAGGTCGGCACGGGCGGCGCCGGGGAGGGTAACGCGCTCACGGTCGAAGCACACGCGCTCGTAACGGCGCTGCACGACCCCGCCGAGGCCCCGCCCGAGGCGGCCCGCGTCGCGTAGCGCGGCAGGTATGTGGGTGATCTCGTACCGGCCGCTCTCCCTGGCCCTGAGGTGGCCGCCAAGGCGGTCGAAGGCGTCGCGGAAGAAGGCCCGTACGTAATGTGGATGCAGCCGCTTGGCCTGAGCCTCCTCCATCCGCAGCCGGACCGCCTCGACGTCCTCCAGGCCCATGACGTGGGCATCGAGTGCCAGGCCTTTGATCAGCTCGACGGCGCGTTCGCCGACCCTGGAGTCGATGACCTGATCCAGTTGGCTCCTGACCTCGGGCCGGTCTCCGTAGCGGATGGCCTGGAGGAGGAGGCCGCGCAGCGGTTCGCCCTCGAAAAGCTCGCCGAGAACGTTGTAGACCTTGCCCTGGTACGCCTTCGACTGCTGCTCGATCTTGTCGAGAAGCCTTTGGAAGACCTGGCCCTCGCGGGTGTCGGCTGCGACCAGGTTCCACAGGTGGCAGACCTCGGTCTGGCCGATGCGGTGGATCCGGCCAAAGCGCTGCTCGATGCGGTTCGGGTTCCACGGCAGGTCGTAGTTGACCATGAGGTGGGCGCGCTGGAGGTTCAGGCCCTCACCGGCGGCGTCGGTGGCGATGAGAACGCGGACCTCAGGGTCCTGGTTAAAGGCGTCGCGAATGTCACGGCGGTGCTGGCGCGGGGTGCCACCGTGGATGGCGACGACCGTCTCCGGGCGGCCGATCAGGTTCCTGATACGGCGGGACAGGTAGTCGAGGGTGTCACGGTGCTCGGTGAAGACGATCAGCTTGCGCGGCAGCCCCTTCTCGTCCCGCAACAGCGGATCGTCCTGCAGCAGCCCCGACAGCTCCCGCCACTTACGGTCGTCACCGGAGGCAAGGACCCGCCCGGCGAGCCGCTCCAGCTCGCTCAGCGCAGCGATCTCTAGCTCAAGCTCCTGGACCGTGCGCGCGGCAGTCGCAGCGTCGACGACCTGCTCCTCCAGCAGCTCCAGCTCATCACCAGTCAGGTCGTCCAGCCCGTCCTCGGCCGGAACGGACGGGATAGGCACGGAAGTAGGCGTGGCACCGGTGGGAAGCAGGGCAGGGTCCGCCAACATCTCCTGCCGCCGAGCCGCCAGCCGCAGCCGCCTGCGCTCCAGGGAACGATGGATTGCCGCCGGGCTGGAGGCGAGGCGGCGCTGGAGGACAGTGAGCGCGAAACCGACCTGGTTGCCTCGCCGCCCGTCCAACCGCTCCGCCCTGTTCATCTCCTGGCGAACGTACTCCGTGACCTGCTCATACAGTTCCTGTTCGGCAGGCGAGAGAGCGTAGGGGACGGTGTAGGCGCGGCGCTCAGGAAAGAGCCTGCGGCCATCGAAGGTGAGAAGCTCCTCCTTGATCATGCGGCGCATCAGCCCGGAGACGTCGTGCCGGTGGATGCCCGCCCGGTACCTGCCGCTGAACCGGTCGCTGTCCAGCAGCGTCATGAACAGCTGGAAGTCCTCCTCCTTACCAGCGTGCGGGGTGGCGGTCATCAGCAGCAGGTTTCGAGTGAGCCGGCCGAGGAGGCGGCCCAGCTCATAACGCTTAGTCGTCTTTAGCTCCGCGCCGAAGTAACTGGCGCTCATCCTGTGCGCCTCGTCGACTACAACCAGGTCCCAGCCACTCTCCTCGAGTAGCCGCCGCAGGTCCTCGGAACGGGCCAGGGCGTCCATGCGTGCGATGAGCCGTGGATGCCGGTCGAAGACGTTCCCGTCGATGGTCGCATCGGTCAGCTGCCGGGTGAGCAGGGTGAAGTCAAGGCCGAATTTCTCGAGCAGCTCGTCCTGCCACTGCTCGGCCAGCCCGCCTGGCACGACAATCAGACATCGCTCCAGGTCCCCGCGCAGTGCTAGCTCCTTGATGTAGAGCCCGGCCATGATCGTCTTGCCGGCGCCGGGGTCGTCAGCGAGCAGAAAACGTAGCGGGGTGCGCGGCAGCAACTCGTTGTAGACGGCCTGAATCTGGTGAGGCAAAGGGTCGAGAAGGCTCGTGGACACGGCGAGCATGGCATCGCCCCGCGCCGCCATCCGGATCCGCAGTGCCTCGGCCGCCAGCCGGAACAGCCCGGGATCCGCATCGAAGCCATCGTCCACCACGCTGGGGGCCGCTTCTGCCAGCAGGTCCACGTCGTCCTCGTAGAGGATCGTCTCCTCCACACTGCCGTCGGGACGGCGGTACGTGACCTGCGCCGCTGTCGGCCCGAACATCCGCATCGCGACGACTGTCACATGACTATCGATGACGATGCCCGACACGACCCGCCCCACCGTCAGATCGCCGAGACGGAGGCGACTGCTCTCAGGCATCTTTCCTATCCCCTCGATCCCACCGATGAAAGTGTCTCCTCCACGCTCCAATGATGCCGGACCGAGGGGAACGGGCTCACAAAGTTCACAAGGTGCCGCGCCCTAAGCAGCCTGGGATGGCACGGCCTCTGCCTACTGAAACGTGATGACCACAATCAGGGCTGGACCTCAGAGCATCCGGCGTGCCTAGGAGATCAGCAGGAGAGCACGGACACTGCCCGCGCCCCGGAGAGCAGCCGTCCGAAGCCAATCGTCAACACCCCCGTGCTGACACGTCAGCACGGGGAATAGGGACAAAAAGACCCCCCTGACTGTGTTTCCGCAGGTCAGAGGGGTCTGATGTTGTGGAGCCTAGGAGATTCGAACCCAAAATCGTTACCTCTCTGACCTGCGGAAACGTCGGAGAATCGGACATTAGGCCCCGTTTCCATCCCTCTGTGTCCCACTCCATCCGCCTCGATCCGGGTCCCGTGTTGACACGTCAACACGGGACCACTTCGCATTGCTCTAGCGAATCTCGCCCACCGTCCTGAACCCCTTCGCCCCACAAATACAGGGTGATTCGCGCATGCCGCTCCACGAGGCTTGCGCAAATCATCTGAAGCCTGGAGTCGACTCTCCTCCCAGCGTCAGCACGGCGGAAACACCATACGTTCGATACCCCTGGAAGCCCTGCACGGCTAAGCGCTCGGAGAGCAACGGGCTCAGTCCGCAGCGGGCAAAGTCCGATCGGCAGGAGCAGCTGGCAGCCGTCGTTGGAGCCAGCCTGTTTCCGTCCGCGGAAACGGCGGTCAGGGGGCGGCGAAGGCTTGCACGGCGGCTGTCATCGCGGCGCGGTGACGCCGGAGTCGCTCAGGGGACCATGGGGCTTCGGGAGCCAGCGATTGCAGGGCGGGTGAGGCGCTGGCCCAGGCAGCGGTCAGCCCGAGAACGAGAGCGAGGTTGTCCGGGGGGCCGATTTCCTTGATGACGGAGCCGCTGTGCTGGGCAGAGGCGATGGCTTCGATCTTGGGGCGGTAGGCGTCCACCTCGGCCGCTGCGGGGTCGGCCGTTCCAGCCGGGCCGCTTGAGCTCGCCATTATTTGACGACAGGCAGGCAATGCGTCCAATGAACTCGTGCAATTCAGAGGGCAGCATGTCCGGTCTGCGGGCGTGAGTGGACGGTTGGGGTCGAACTTCGCCGGTCGGCGGTGTTCTGCTCGTCGAGGTGCAGGACCCGATCCTGGAGATCGAAGGCGTCACCGGAATCCGTCACGGTGACGGCATCATCGCCGTCGACACCCTCGGGCTACCGGTGATGATCACCGTCACACCGGCCGACACCGCCGATCGCGACGCGGCCCGCGAACTCCTCTGGCGACTTCGGGTCATGCAACCCCAGATCACGCAGGTCTGGGCCGACTCCGCCTATGCCGGACAGCTCATCAACTGGTCTGGCGACTTCCTCAACATGACCCTCAGGACCGTGTCCCGGCCGCACGGGGCGAAGGGATTCGTCGTCCTGCCCCGTCGCTGGAAAGTCGAGCGGACTCTGGGCTGGATCAAGAGAGCCCGGCGCAACGTCCGCGACTACGAGCGTCTCCCTCAACACTCCGAAGCCCATCTGACCTGGGCACTCATCACCCTCATGACCCGCAGACTCACCCGCAAAGGGCCTCACACCAACTGGGGGCAGGAAGCCCGCAGCCGTTGATGACGCTTCAGCACCCCTCGCCTCTGGCGGCATGTGACGCCAATGTGTAACGGTGGAACCGAGTCGAGACCGTGGGCTGGCCGCAATAGCCGTGCACCTAGACGCGCCCCCAGACCCCGGGACGGCGATCTCGCAAGACTCGACCGTCTGCACCGGCAAGGACGGTCGCATGTCGCAGAGGCCCGACCGGGGACGCCCGGCCGGGCCTTCCGCGTGTCCAGATGACGCAGGCACCACGGGGTGAGATCAGCAGCCGTCACACCTGACGGCCGGCTACGTCCCCGCCGGGGTCGTCGGCCAGCACAACGGCCGCCGCGATCTTTTTACCCACCGGCTCGCAGTGGACAGCAAAGCTCTGGCAGGCGGCCATGACGATTTCCAAGCCGTGCTGTCCGACCCGGCCTGGGTCGGGCGCCAGGACGGCCGGAAGAGACGTATTGCTGTCCCATACGTTCACCTGGACGGCTCCGCCCTCGATCTCCATCGTCAACAGGCATGGTCCGGGCGCGTATTTGCGGGCGTTGGTCACCAGCTCACTGACCACCAGCTGCACCATTTCCATCGCCCGCTTGGACACCGGCAGTCCGTGAACGGCCTGCACATCGCTCAAGAAGGAGCGGGCCAGATCGCGGGCCTCAGCGATCTCCTCACTGCCCTCGAACGCCGCAGACACCGACAGCCACAGAGCCTGCCGGTCACCAGCCCCTAGATGGTCCATACGGCCCGCTCCCCTGTCCAAACTGCCGCCCCTCATGCGGCCCCTCTACCCCGATAAAACCGCCACAGGCAGCACACCTTCGTGCAATCCGCGCATCCGTAAAGTAAGGCCCAGAGGCGGTCCTGTCTGGACTAAAACGGAACCGTTCCCTCACCCAGGAACGGCACCGAAACGTCCCTCCCGTCGATGGCCTCGGCGATCTCCAGCGGACGGACCCGACGCTCCTGCCCGGTCGGCAGACGCAGACGGACCTGGTCAGCACTCGGCAGCCCCACTGCCAACCAAGTCGGAACACGGTGCAGGATGCCGCCCCACAAACCCGTGTCCGGCAGGAACACGCCCACGTGAGCCTCAACCGGAGCCTGTTGCTCCCCTACGAAGAGTGTGGCGCCGAGGCAGCGCAAGGGAGCAGTCACTCAGCCAGCCTGCACCAGCCGAAACGCCCCACGACCACCGACACGACCGAAACCACCTACCAGCCCGCACACCAGACGGCCGAGGACGCGGTACTCAAACTAAGACACTGACACAGCCAGGCCGCTGGGGCGTGTCGATCCGTACTCCGGCCTACCGCAGGTGCAGTTGGTCCGTGAAGGGCGTGTGAAATTCAGAGGGCGCCCTTGCACTGGGCTCCGCGGGGCTCGTTCACAGGCCATGAGCGATGCCTCGATTCCTCAGCCGCGGACCGAGCCGTCCCCCGCCTACTGGCTCGACTCACCGGTCCTCGAACGAAAAGGCCTGCGCTTCTACGCCCTCGATGACGACGAGCCTCCGCGCCACCCAGGAGGAACGTTTCGCTACCTGATGATCGGTGTGGCCTGCGCCCTGATCGTCGCCGCCCTCGCCCTGACCGTGTCCGCGTGACAAGCCCCCGGGCAGGGTCCGGGGACGGAGGCTCTTCTCTCACCGACTGCCCCCGCATCCTGGCCCGGATGCGCCGCCCGTTCGGCCACGCGACGCTAAGAGGATGGACTCCGCCCCGATAGTCGTGCACCCGCCATCCCGCACCGGGGGACGTCGGGTCACGGCGCGCGGGGAGATTTTCGGCCTCGCCCACTCGGACGCGGACGTGATCGAGTTCCTGCGCCGGGCCGGGCTGCCGGACTCGGAGGGTCTGCTCGATGACCCCGCATGAGTGAAGTGGCGAGGCGGGCGAGCGCACCACTACGAGGCTGCGTAGCCAGGCCGGGCTCCCTACCTGGGGTCGCAATGGGCGACACACAAAGGCCGGGCAGTTCCTGGAACCAGAACAGGGCGCGACCGCTGCGCCCGTCCGGGTCGCGGCGCCGATTACCCGGCCCGTAGTGGCTCTGGGCCTTGGCCATCCATAGGCCCGCATGTTCCCCAAAGCGAGAGCAACGCCTCCCCCGGGCGGCACCGGCCTTGTGCCGATGGGGGAATGTAGTTACGCCCTGCCCGCTTAGGCGCTACGCCGCAGCCTGGGCGGTCCGGGGGCGAGCACGGAGCGCCTGACCCATCGCCCGTTCGATCGAGATCAGAAGGACGACTCGCTCAGGGTCCGGGGCTGGCGTACGCCCGTACCGCTGCCCGTACCGGGCAACCGCGTCTTCGACCACTGCCGCATCGGTGCAGACCTCCGCCACGCCTTCGAGCGTGGCCCACCGACCTCCATCGACCTGGCACACCGCGACTCGTGCCGTATTGCCACCCGCGAGGACGTTGGCGACTTTCCGACTGGATTTGCGGGTGATAACTCGGGCCACCCCTGCGTTGACATCGACCGTCACTCCCACGGGCACAACGTGAGGGCGACCATCAGGACGCAGCGTAGTCAAAGTGCACAGATGGTACTCGGACAAGAACTCCAGGTAGTCATCGGTTTGGCTCAGTATCGCGTTCGACATGACTGGAAGCGTAATAGCGCCAGTTGCCCGAACTGCCCTGAAGTGACCACGACCACACCCAGCCTGAGCAGGCAACTTGCCCGATTCGGGCGCGTATGTCAGAAGTCCTTTAACGGTAAAAGTCTCGGATCGATAACGGACTCAGCTTCAAGTTCCAAGCCTTGAAGAGTCCACGCCAGAACGCAAAACTCCAGCTCAAAACCACTTCTCGGCGCGCCGCAGTCGATTTTGAGCGTTTTGCCAGGTCGTGGTTACCTGTGGGCTACACGAATCGATCATGTTTTTCGCGCCATGCCCTGTCTGAACGGTCACGTACTGTCCAAAGAGTTCCCGGAGGCTCCATCGAGACAGCTCACCGGGTGTCTCATTGCGCGTTCGCGTACGTGACATCGGTGTGGGCGAGACGATCTGGAGGCCAGGCATCCGGGCCCCCTTGAGGGGCTTGGTGGGGCACGCAGGCACGTCCGACTGCGGCCGTATCCGGCACCGGGAACCGGACGTCATCGATACGGGCGCGGTGTCGCCCGGCTCGGGGGAGCCATCACTGCCGCTGGAGGGATTACTCAATGTGGTCAGAAAAGAGTGGTCGGGACGCGGCGGAGCCGACTGTGCCTGCGCAGAGCGGAGCCAGCCGCGGGCGCCTTGGACGTTGGCGTACAGCCGCGAATCGGACCGTGGAGAGGGATCTGCACCGTCTGATTCGGCGTGAGCTTCAAGACCTGGGGATTACTCCCCCGCTCGACGTCGAAGAGCTCTGCCAGGCGCTCAGTCGACGGCGTGGGCGGCCCCTGTACCTGCGAGAGGCTCCGCTGCCGAAGCCGGGGCCTTCGGGGATGTGGGTCGAGTACGAGGACTACGACGTGATCCTCTTTCAGCAGGAGACAACACGCCTGCATCAAGATCACATCAAGCTCCACGAGATAGGGCACATCCTTGTAGCGGAGAACGAAGAGGCCGCCGCACGGGAGAGCGCAGGCGAGACGAAGGCGGAGGCCCCCGCGGTCGATCCAGACGAGGAGACCGCTGTCTTGGTCGAGGGCTGGGCCACCATGTTGCCGGTCTTCCAGCCCGAGACGATCAAGCGCGTTGCGCGCCGATGCTCGTACGAGGACGGCGAGGAGTGCTCCGTCGAACTGGTCGCCACCATCATCTTGGAGTGGTCGTCCGTGTTGGACGGCTCCACTCCGTTGTCGGACGACCCGTCGCTTCGTCGGGTGGAGTCGGCTCTCGGTGACCGGCGAGGATGGCTGTAACCCGTGGAACCGCTACTCCTGGGGCTCGTGGCTGCTCTCGTATGGAAGCTCTACCAGCTGAAGCGATCCCCTCATGACGCTCCCTTGCGTTCTGTCACCCTCTGCTTGGTCTGCGCTGCGCTGTCGTACCCCGTAGCCATGCCTGGGGGCGCGTCCGGCGTCGACACGGTCGCCGGCCACGGGACAGCGAAGCTGATCCAGAACGTGCTGCTGCTTCTGGCCGTCTACTTCCTCATGTGCTTCTACCTGTACTCCTCCGCCGACGAAGAAGCGGGCCGCAGGCGGGCACGCAAGGAAGCCGTCGGGGTCGGGGTCGTGGCGGTTGCCATCACCGTGGCTGCGGAGTCGGTGCCGCACGAGGTCTTCGCCGGCAGCTTCAGTACGGCCGATATGACGATTCCGCAGATCGCCTTCTTCTACGGTGGGGCCGGTCTCTACCTCATGTACGCCCTCGGCATGGCGTGCCGGTGGACTCGCCGCTACGCCCGTATGTCCCGGCGCCCGCACTCCACCGGTCTTTGGATGGCAGCGGTCGGCCTGGGTGCGATGGCACTTGCCTGCGCTGTCCGCGCCGTCATCGTCGCCGTTCGCTGGGCCGACGTAGACGTCCCCGGACCCCTCATGGCAGCCGTGGCCTTCCTCCTGGTGGCATCCATCCTGCTGTTCGCAGCGGGTATCACGTACTCGGGAGCGCGAGCCCGGATCTCCTCCCTGCGGCTCTGGCTCCAGCATCGGCGTGATCACCGTCGGCTCGCCCCGCTGTGGGAGCTGCTGGCGGAGGCATTCCCCCAGAACGTGTTGAGGCCGGCGTCCCCGGCCGCATTGGACCGGTGGCGGGCTCGGGGCGTGCACCGGCGCTACCACCGACGCATCGTGGAGTGCCGTGACGGCCTGGTGGACATCAGCCCGCACCTGCTCACTGAGGACGATGACAGCGCGGTCCTCAGCATCGACTCCACGGAGCTCGCTTCCAGGCTCCATCGAGCCTCGGCCCGGATCGGGCAGGGCGTCCCGGCTCCACGTCGAGCGGTTCCCCTCGCCATGGCACTGGGCAGCGACCGGCAGTCCGATGTGAAACAACTGATTGCGGTGTCCGACGCTCTGCGCGGTGCTGCATGAACCTCAATGACCAAGGAGACGAGATGCTGATCACCGGTAGCCGAGTGCTTGTCGACTCGGGGACCTACCTGGAAGACGGCGCGGTTCTCATCGACGGCGACTCGATCACTGCGGTCGGGCCGCGCGAGCAGATCGAGGCACAGGCTGGCGCCAACGTCCCCCGCTGCGCGTTCGACGGAACCGTTCTGCCGGGGCTGATCGATGCACACGTCCACCTCGCTTTCGATGGCGGGCCTGATCCGGTGTCCACTCTCAAGGACTCGACGGATGAGGTCCTGTTCGAGGACATGCGCCGTCGTGCGGAGCAGCTCCTGCACAGTGGTGTCACCACAGCCCGTGACCTCGGTGACCGGGGTGGGCTGGCTATCCGTCTGGCTACGGAGACCCGTGAGCGTCGAACGCCGGGACCGAGGATCGTGTCCGCGGGCACACCCGCGACCACCGTGGGCGGGCACTGCCATTTCCTCGGCGGCGAGGTCTCCGGTGAAGCCGAGATCCGCGACCTCGTACGTCGCAACCTCGCAGCGGGAGCCGGGGTGATCAAGGCCATGGTCACCGGTGGTGGGCTGACGAAGGACGGCCCCAAGAGCCACCAGTCTCAGTTCACCGCAGAGGAACTGACCGCCCTCGTGGACGAGGCCCACAAGGCAGGTGTCCCCGTCGCGGCCCACGCACACGGTGCCGACGGCATCGCCTCGGCCGTGGAGGCCGGGGTGGACACGATCGAGCACTGCACATGGATGACAGGCGGTGGCCTCGACTTCCGGCCGGACGTAGTGAAGCAGATCATCGACCGGGAAATCACCGTCTGCCCGGCGGTAAGCCCTCACTGGCAGATGCTCCCCCGGATCTTTGGCGAGGAGCGCGCCGCAGCGATGTTCGATCTCGTGAGGCGGATGGCCGACGCGGGCGTACGCCTGGTAGCCGGTACGGACGCGGGTGTGCAGCGCGCGGGCTTCGACGGCCTGGTCTCTGCGCTGTCGTTCTACTCCCACCTGGGCCTGTCGAACGCTTCGATCATCGACATGGCGACGTCCGAAGCGGCCACGGCCCTGGGGCTGGGCTCCGTGACGGGGCGGATCGCTCCGGGCTACCGCGCGGATCTTCTCTTGGTCGACGGGGACCCGCTCGCTGGTCTCGGTGCGCTGAAGGACGTCCGGGCTGTGTTCGCCTCAGGCCTGCGTCACGAGCCCAACACCACGGCGGAGTAGAGGCAGCCGACGGGCTGGGCGGCGGCTGCGGCGGCGGCGGCGGCGGCTGCGGCGGCTCGACACTGGGGCCACAATGTGGCTTATGGGTACTTCCAGCCTGCCCGACGACATCGACGTGTTCATGAACGTCATCGGCCAGAACGTCAAGGCGTCCGGCGGCTTCGTCTTCGAGGAGAAGCAGCTGATCAAGACGGAGATGGAGTACGAACGGGGCCGCTGGTTGCAAGTTTCCCCCTCAGCTCTCCGCGACAAATGTGCTGCGATAGGGCTGTCAGACGCGGAGGCCACTCTGGTCGTCGGGTGGCTGGGCAATGTCCATGAGGGTAAGCACTTGCGCCCTGACAAGGCGCGTCGTGATCACCGCTATCAATGGCCCACGCCCTAAATCAGCCGCGGGCGTCGGGGTCAGCCTTCTTCTCGAACTCGGTCGCGAGATCGTTCAGGATCGAGAGAACGTCGGCCGGCAGCCCCTCCGCGCCGAGACCGCGGGCCCGGACTCGGCCCACCTTCCCGCTCTTGGCGGCCGACATCAGGCGAAGTCCTTCGTAGACCTGACGAGCGACAGCATCGTCAGGCTCGAAGTACAGACGCGTGACGCCCAAGAATTGGGCCAGACCTTCCAAGACGACTGGGGCGGGGGCTTCATCGGTACCCGTTCGAAGGGCCTCGATCTTCTCGGCCGTGGTGACCTGCGACCCCGCGTAACTGTTCACGGCCTCCGCGATCTCTTTGTCTCCCGGTGCCGTCCCCGCCGGGTACGAGCGCTCCAGGAGGAGGGAGATCTTCTCAGCGAGCGTTCGAGGGGGCTCCTCGGCCGCCGCGACGGCGGCAGCCTCGTCCTTCACCTCTTCGCCCCGGGCCTTCGCGAATGAACGCTCCTGCGCTCGCTTCAGCTCGTCCACGGTCACGCCATAAGCATTCGCCAGGTCAGGGAGGTACCTGTCCTTGAGGCGCCGGACCCCTTGTTCCGCGCCGGCCACTGGGCCGTCGCTCTTGGTGCCGATGACCGCTGCCATCTCGTACCGGTAGAGACCCGCGTCGCATCGTAGGTCGGTGAGGTCGGGCAAGCCGTCGCGCGGGAACAGTTCATCCAACGGCTGCTGGAGCACCCCGGCGAGGGCAGGCAGCTTCTCCTGGTCCGGGGCGCTGGAGCCCAACTCCCACCCCGCGACCGTCGAGTCCGCAGAGCTGGTGGCAGATGCCACGTCAGACTGCGAGATCTCGGCGGCTCGACGTACCGCGCGCACACGGGCTCTATCGAAGCGTCGGGCTGGCATCAGACCTCGTTTTTTGGATGAACCGAGGAAACCTCGGACTGTTGACTTTTCGTGGGAACCGGGATAGCTTCAGTTTATCGAAAAACGAGGGCGTTCGCACCCCCTCTGCTTTCGCCCACCAGGTCGACCCCCCACCCGGAGACCGGCCCGGTGGAGAGGAGAAGTCGCGCACGACTCGTGCGCGCTCTTCCCCTCAAAACGCCATCGGCGCCCGAGAGTTCGCACCCCTCGGACGCCAGACAGCTCGTGATCCGCTGCCCCTGAGGGGCGCAAGATCACTCGCACGGCCGCTCCGCTGTCCTTTCGCACGGCACTACGGAGCGGCGTACCACATAGAGGAGTCTCGCATGTCCCCTACTGCGGACTGCAACCCGAAGCCGGAGAGCACTCCGGGACCGGCTGAACGGCTGGCTGCACAGCTGGCGTCCATGCTGCCCGGGGCCGCCGTCGTACAGGTTCGTCTCCAGGGCCCTCGGACGCTCTGGCCCCACCTGGGGCTCACCGCCGTGAACGACCGCGGACACACCCTTCGTGTTCCTCGGGCAAAGGCACTGACGATCGCGCGGTGGATCATCCGCTCGTTCCCTCACGCCGGATGGGCAGCCACGGGCCATGCGTTCGACCTGCGGACGGCTCGGCTGCATGGGCTGGAAGCATGATGCCGGTCGTGGCGCAGGCGAGCGGAGGCCCGACTGCCCTCGGCCCCTCCGAGTTGCAGGGTCTCGCCGCCGTGATGCGCCTGCTCGCACAAGTTGGCGACGTCGACGCACTGCTGAGCAACCACCCTTCTGAGCCCCACGATAACCGTCTCCACATCGGATACAGCGAAGCCGCCGAGCGACTGAACATTCCGGAGAAGTGGCTGCGAGAGCGAATCTCCACGCTCCCCCATCGAAAGTTCGGAAAGTTCGTGCAATTCGCAGAAGAAGACCTTCGCGCGATCTCCGACATGCACTTCGTCAACCCGGGCATGGCGGATAGGAAGGAGCACGAGTCGGCAGTCATGTCGCTCCAGCCTTCCAAGCGGTCGCGCAAGCGCTTCTGACTCTTCCTCCTGCGTTCGAGCGGAACTGCGTCGAGCGCCGTGAACATCGTGAGACGAAATGAGCACTGACATATCCAGTCTCGTCGAGGCTGCTTTTCAGGGAGACTGGTCTCCTCTCATCGAGGAGTCTAGGAATGCTCCTGGGAAGCACTGGGCTGAAGAAGCCCGGTGCGCAAACCAAGACATTAACCTCTTCGTGCCGCTCGGTGACGGTCCACGCGAGGACCCCGAGATCGTGAAGCACAAGCTGGGCGTCTCCCTCAATCGGCCACGCAATCTCTGTGCATCCTGTCCGCTGTCGGTGGCTGCCCGGTGTCTGGTCGAATCCCTCCGGGACGACGACGAGTTCGGTATCCGTGCGGGGCTGCTCGCCTCGGAACGGTCCGCGCTGCGTGCTGCATGGCAGGGCCGTGTGAACGAAGAAGCCGTCCAAGCGGCCCTGCATGGATCTACCACCGTGCTGAGCAGGCTGGAGCGGAACGCGGTTATCGCTCGATTCACGGGAGAACCATCGTTCGAACCCGCCACTGTGGCCCGTGGGCTCGGGGTGACGCACGAATACCTATTGAAGCTCGTGCGACGTCATCGCCAGAAATCCCAGTCGGTGTCGGCCGCGTCTTCCTCTGTTCATAGCGCTGACGCTGCCTGATACGCCCCAAAGGGCAACGAATCTTCACGCAAGGCCGTCCTTGCGATTCCGGGAGTTCTCCCATGTCTCGAAATGATCCTGCGGCTTCGCCTTGCTCAAATCTGGTTGATGCGATCCGTGAAATTGCGCCCACGACGGTTTTGGCCCGCGTGTATCCCGTGAGCCGGTCTGTTACCCATCTCTTCGAATCGGACTTCTACCGCATGCTCATCGACCGCCAGACCGAAGAGAGAGTGGCACGCCTTATCAGGCAGGGGTTCGGACGTGCGGCTGACTGGCGCCGCGCACATGATTTCTACCTGCCCGCTGGGGCGCTGTATCTCACTCCCGAACCACACCGGATCGGGTACGTCCCGGAGGACGATTACTCATTTGGCCTTGCGCCTGCACGCCTCATAGCAATATCCGGCGGGAAAGACTGATGAGCCACATAGCCACCGAACTGGTCTGGTCGGAATCTAAGTCATGCAGGGGTTCACGCCTCGTCATGCTCGCACTTGCCCGTGAGGCAGACGATAAGGGCAGGGCCACGCTGACCCTCGAGGATATATCCGGCCTCACTCGCCTCACCGCGCGCTCGGTAACAAAGTGCCTCGGAGAGCTAGCGGCGCTCGGTGAACTCAGCCACGAACGCGGAGGGGGCGCCTCGAACCCCAACAGCTACTCGATACTCCTGTTCAGCATGGGCACCGAGGCCCCGGACGATTCAGAGAAGGAACTTCCGACTCCGTCTCCCGAAGCGCCAGGAGAGGGAACAAGTTTCCAGGAAATCTCTTCCCAGAATTACCCTTCGGCGGCGGCAAGTGGGAAGTTTCTGCACGGCGATTCAGAAGTTTCTTCCTCGCGCACGCGTGGTGGTAATACTCCCTACGGGAGTATTACCACCACCACAGAGCAAGCTAGCTTGCTTGGGTCGAGCCGAGAGAACCGCGCAGCCAATCATGATCCGGTCAAAGTCCCAGATAGCGCCAAGGATCTGGTAACAGCCATAACCAGTGCCGGAATGCTCGTCGGCTGGCGGCTGACCGAATCAGAATGGGATCGGGTAACAGCTCTCGCGGCCCGTTGGGGACATGAACGGTTGGTCGAGATGGTCGCGCGGCGGTGGAACGCCGACCGGCCCCCGCAGTCGGCCCGCTACCTGCTCCGCATCTGGGCGGACCTCCCGTCGCACGCCCCCGCAGCGAAACCCCAAGGCAACGTCGTTCCCCTGCGTCGGCAGCCCGGAGGCTGGGCTTCATTCCAGAACACAGCCGAGCCCAGCGCTTACCAGAACGGATTTTGATCATGGCAGAGCCGGAACGCGCGGGCAGCGCCAAGTCAATGCGCTCCATGGAACGAATACTCGCTGCGAAAGGAATTCAGGTCGTGCCCGACAGCTCTGCCGATGAGTCACCGCAAGAAAACCCGGGAGACCGCGAATGGCACCGCCGCGCTCGCGCCGAGTACGCGCTGAATCGCTGGCGTGCCGCCACCCCTCCCCGGTTCAGCGACGCTGAAGCAACGATGCCGGAGGTCACCGATTGGGCCGATCGCGCGTTCTCGGACAACGCTGCCGCTGGCGCCCTCCTCCTCACCGGCCTCACAGGGACGGGCAAGACCCACCAGGCTTACGGAGCGCTGCGGAGGATCGCGGCTGGCGGTCCGGACCGGTTCGAGCTGATTGCCGTGAACTCGGCAGACATGTACGGAATCCTGCGGCCCTCACAGGTCATGGGTGCTGCGGAACGAGAGCTGCGAAAGCTCAGCGAAGTGCAGTACCTGTTTCTTGACGATCTCGGCACGGCGAAGACCTCGGAATGGACCGAGGAGGTGACGTATCGGCTCATCAATTACAGGTACAACCACTGCCTGCCGACGATCATCACGTCGAACCTGCCTGCCCGGAATGAGAACGGGCCGGACCTGACCGACTTCGTCGGCGCTCGTGTGGCAAGTCGCCTGGCCGAGATGGTGACCAGCCTCGTGCCGATGATCGGTGCTGACCGGCGGCGCGGCGGGAGAGCAGCCTGATGCCCGTTCGTCTTCGTGGAGCGTCCCGAGACGCCGCACCCTTGTCCACAGCCTGTGCATACGTCGGCCCCCGGAGCCCGTACGCGAATTTCTTCAAGGCGGGAGACCGCGCTCCGTCTCCGCTCGGCCCGCCAATGGACGCGGCGGAAGCCGTGGACCTCTTCGCCGCCACGCTCCGAGGGCCGGTGGGTCGCTGCTACGCCGCCCGGTTCGCCCGAGCTTTGCGCGGCTTCGACTTGATGTGCACGTGCCCCCTCGACGTGCCGTGCCACGCGGATGTCCTTCTCCGCCTCGCCAACGAAACCGGCGATGGCGACACGATCCGCACCTGCTACTCCCTGGAAGGCCCCCGATGAGTCACCCGATCATGTCCGCTGCGGCCAAGCACCTCGCGACCGCCGAGGAGCGGCGCACGGCCGCGCGAGAGAACGCCTTCCGCACCTGGGGGCCGAGGTCCATCACGGCGGCGACGAAGTACGCGCGCCGCCTCCTGGGCGATGAAGCGGTCACGCTCGACTGGGAGGTCCTGGGGCTCCTCTCCTTTGAGGAACACCTGCAAGCCTTTGCTTCGCTCGACACCGTCGGAGGCCAGCATCTGGAGCTGTACTACACCGACCAAGGCCGTACGGAACGCATCCTGCTACGGGTGTCATGCGTGAGCTGCCCCAGTCAGCATGTGCACGAGGTGACGTCCCTGGAACAGCTCGGACAGTTGCTTTCCCAGACCCCCGCCTGGCAGTCCATCAACCCGCGCGACGGAGGAGACCTCTGATGTCTCGCGCGCACATAACGTCGACGGCGACCGAACCGCAGGCCGGTTACAGCCTTCGCGGTATGACGGCCTGGGACCGCTCCGCGATCATTCTGCTCGGCGCGGCCGGCTTCGCCTTCTCCTATGACGCGCTGCGGCAGATCGCCACTGCGATTCATGCGCGGGAGACGTTGAGCTACCTATTTCCCGTGTTCATCGACGGGTTCATTGCGTACGGCGTTCGAGCGATCGTGCTCCTGCGTCACCAGCACTTCGGCGCTCGGTTGTACGCCTGGTTTCTCTTCCTCGCAGCCACCGGGGCGAGTCTCGGCGCGAACGCCCTGCACGCCATCACGCTGAACCACGGTCCGCAGGCCGGACGGTCCGCACTGCACCTCACGGACAGCGTTGTCGGCGTGCTGTCGACGCTCGCGCCGCTGGCACTGGCCGGCTCCGTACACCTCTACATCCTGATGGCGCGGACCGCCGAATTGTCCGTCCGGGACGGCTCGGCCAGCGGTCCGGGACCGGTCCACCGAGACGCCACGCCGCTCGACAGCATCGCGGTCCTGCCGAAGCCTCACCCGCTGGAGACGACCGAAACGCGAAGCGTCGCGGCTCGTCCGTCCGCAACGGACAACCCTGTTGGCTCCCCCGTGGACCTGCGGAAACACAGGGCCGCCGAGACTGTGAAGCCTCGTGTGGACGAGCCGAGTACAGGCGCGCCCGCGGGTGCGGACGGCGCGGGTGCGGAGGCGGACCAGGCGGACGGACCGGCTGCCGCCCTCGCGGACCGCGGTGCAGCTACGCCGCCCCCCGCGGCTGCTGAGTCCTCCGTCCCAGAGCTGGTCCGCACCCATGCGGACGGCGAAACATCCCCCGCCCCGGACGGCGCCGAGTTCCCGCAGGACCGGGAGGCTGACGACGAGTGGCTGGAGGACCTGCTGCCGATCGCACGAGCCGCTTCTGAGAAGGCCGGACGGATCAGCCGAGACGCAGTCAAGGAAGCCGTCCGCGCGCGTCAAGGGATCAGCAACGACCGACTTG
Source organism: Streptomyces rectiviolaceus (assembly GCF_039533825.1). Lineage (NCBI taxonomy): Bacteria > Bacillati > Actinomycetota > Actinomycetes > Kitasatosporales > Streptomycetaceae > Streptomyces > Streptomyces rectiviolaceus. The sequence goes on along the minus strand of NZ_BAAAUG010000010.1, from coordinate 111,252 downwards.
GCATCCTCCTGGCCCGGCTGAAGGAAGAGGAGGACGAGGCCGCGAAGACTCCCGCCTCTGCCTCTAGCGCCCTCTGGTGATCTCATCTCATGGAGTGCCCATGGCCTCTGCCGCGTCCCGCCGCAGAGGCCATGGACTGTCCGCTTGATCAGGAAGGGAAGACCATGTGGCGACGCCGACAGAACCCCTCGGAGAACGCCGTCCGTCCCGACGCCGTACAAGCAGCGACCGCGCTCGCGCACCACCTCCAGAACGGCGGCGACCTTGCGCCGGTCCAGGTGGCGGATCTTCCCCTCGCAGACGGGGAGATCGCCTATGCGGACGTGACGTGCTCGGTCGCCCGTTTCTACGGAAGCGACATCGTCTATCCGCGACCGGCCGGGTACTTCGAGGACCACCCGGCCTTCGGCCGGCGCTTGGTCCCGAACCACCGGCTCGACGCGCGGCGGCGCCAACAGGCGGAAGCTGCCGCTAATCCGCAGTGGCGCGATCACACCCCGGCTCGGGTCGTCCTGACCTCCACCGGAGTACGGCTCAGGCCGTCCGGGTCGCCGACCTGGATGCCGTTCGACCACGCCCTCCTGTCCGGGGTCACGGCGGGACAGCCTGAAGTCGTGCTCTCGTACAGCGTGTGTGCCCCGCTGCTCCTCTCCGGCCAGCCCGCGCCGTGGCTCGGCGTAGCGATCGAGCACCTGCGCCACTCCGCCTGCTAAAGGCCGAACCGTTTGAAATAGCCTCGCCACCACAGAAGTCGGAACCTAATTCTAGGAATTAGGTTCCGACTTTTTGCTGATTCGAGTTGTCCGCGGACTCCTGCAAGGATTCAGACACGGCCAACGCCACAAGGTGATTCGTGGTCGACGGAGGTTCCTTTATCGGACCTCTCCTTTGCTGAGAGAAGGGGTTGATGGCCTTGATATGAGTGACGGCTTCAGCCGCGAACTTCCTTTTCTCCACGGCCCTTCCTCGAATTCTCCGGCAGACGCCGGTAACAGCCGCAGGAGTAGTACCCCCTCCTGCGAAGGGGTGTTGCGGTCCCTCCACGCCGGGGGCCGCAACACCCGCCCCCCTCGCCGCGAACTCCCCTGCCCGCCGAATCGCCGACGCAGCTGCGCGCTGTCCTCGACAGACGGGACGTTCCTCGCAGGCGCAGTCGCGGCAGCTCGACCACCTCATGAAACCGACTTCCGTAAGGAGCAACTCCGTGTTGTCTTCCGGCTTCTTCAAGCGCGCCCTGCCCATCGCCCTGGGGGGCGCGCTTGCCGCCACCGCACTCTCCACCGCCCCCGCGTCCGCGAGCTCCGGCTGGTGGGCCTCCAGCGGCAACGGCGCCCAGGGCTACTACAACCACGTCAGCGACAAGGTCACCGCATGTGACGTCAAGACGGACGGCCGCAAGGCAGTAGTCCAGATCCTCGCGAACGACGGCCGTCTGCTCACCACAGTCAAGGACTCCTACAACAACGGCAGTTGCTCCTGGAAGACCCCGACCCTCTTTCAGGGCACGCACAAGATCAGGGTCTGCGTGGCGAAGGGCAAAGCCCGCCCGGTCAAGTGCAGTGCGGCCCACACGTTCGACGTCTGACCTCTCCCCTCCCCCTGTGCAAGATTGTGGTTCCCGCATGTCTCGTTACGACCAGTCCATACCTATATCGGCAGTAATAGTTGTAGCGGCTTCCGTCGCCGCTCTGTCTACCGGATGCTCCAGCTCAGCAAACGGCCCATACAAGCCCGCGGCTGCACAACCGCACTCCGTCTCGGCAGGCATCACCGAGACGGACTCGCCGAGCGCGACAAGCCCTGCGTCGCCCGCAAGTACCGCCTTGCCGAAGGACGTTGAGCACGCAGCGCGGGCCTTCACCACTGCATACGCCCAGCATGACGCCCGTGACGGCAAGGACAGCTCGTACGCCGATGCCGGTGCTCGGGCGGCCCGGCTCGCAGCAGGTGAACTGGCGGGCGTCCTCGCCCAGAAGCGGCCGAGTCAGGACGCTGCATGGGCCGCGCTGCGGGCCGAGAAGGCCCGGCAGACAGTCAAGATCACGTCGGCAGTAGTCCCCGACGGCGCACCGGCCGTGACCAAGTCCTCCGCCTTGGTTCGAGTGGGCTACACGCTCACGACGACGCCGAAGGCCGGACACGCGGACCGCAGCAACGAACAGCTCGCTCTCCGTCTTGAGCAGACCCCCGACGGTTGGCGCGTCACCGCCCTGCCGTGGGCGTGACGGGGCCGCGATGAACAAGGGCACACAAGTTGGCCTGGGACTCTTCACGGCTGGCGTCGTCTCGGGTCTCGCTTTGCTGACTACGTTCGGCGGAGCCGACAGTGCCTCCGCGCAGGAGACCGGCCCCGGCGGCGGCATCACGACGGACGCTCCTGTTCCCGGTTGGGTTCGCGAACTCATCAACAAGCACGCGGGCGAGTGTCCGCAGGTCACGGCCTCGCTCCTGGCGGCTCAGCTCTACACCGAGTCCAACTTCAACTCCGGGGCGAAGTCACCCGTCGGCGCCGTCGGTATCGCACAGTTCATGCCCGCGACCTGGGCCCAGCATGGCGTGGATGGCGACGGAGACGGAACCAAGGACATCCTCAACCCGGCCGACGCCATCGCTGCGCAGGCGAAGTACGACTGCACGCTGGCCAAGGAGGTCAAGAGCGTGTCGGGGGACTCCACGGACAACATGCTCGCCGCGTACAACGCGGGTGGCGGCCCGGTGATCAAGTACGGCGGCATTCCCCCGTACCCCGAGACGCGCGACTACGTACGGAACATCCGCCAACTGGCGGCGAAGTGGGCCGACGCCGTCAAGCCCGACGCCCCGGCCGGCAAGGGCGCCGCCCGCGTGGTCTCCGCCGCGAAGACAGCCCTTGGGACTTGGTACCAGTGGGGTGGTGACTGCGCATCGCCCTACAAGGGGCAGAGCGGATGCGACTGCTCCTCGCTCACCAAGATGGCCTGGGCTTCGGCTGGCGTGAATTTGCCCCGTACCACCTACGACCAGGTCCGTTCCGGGACCGCGGTCAAGAGTGCCTCCCAACTCAGGCCTGGCGACCTGCTGTTCAGCGAGCCCGGTACCTCCGGGCCGGAGCACGTCGGGATGTACATCGGCAACTCGCAGGTCATCGACGCACCTCATACCGGCGCCCAGGTGCGCATCCAGTCACTCCGGGTCTGGAAACCGCAGATCATCGCGATGCGGCATGTCGGCTAATCCCCGTAAATCACTACATTCCACATCTAAAGCACTAAGGGGCTGAACATGCACAATCTCCTGTCTGCCGCTGCCGATCCCTCCCTGCACTCGACCCTTGCCGCCGGGGCCGACGTCGTGTCCGGCGTTAAGCCGGACTGGGGCCCCTTCGGGAAGCTGGGAACGACGGCGAAGGTGATCCTCGGCGTCATTGCGGCCGTCGTGCTCGTAGTCGGCGGCGGGGCGTTCCTCGCGGGAGTCGGCAAGAGCAAGGGGTGGTTCGGTGAGGGCCACAGCACGATGGACAGCTCGCGCGGCAAGGGCATGATGGTCGGCGGTCTGACGGCTGTCTTCCTCGTGGCGTCCTTCGGCACGATCTTCGCCATCACGTACGGCATGGGTGTGTGACCCATGGCGTTTCGACCTCGAAGGAGGAACGATTCCTCCGCGAAGGCGGCCGGAGCACGCAAGCCGTCGGCGAAGCTCTGGGGCATCGCCGCCGGTGGGGCAGCGGTCGTAACCGCGGCCGGGGTGATCGTCAGCCTGGCGACAGGCAGCCCGCCCACCCCCGCCCCCGCCGCGTCAGCACCTGCCCACTCCGCACCGCAGACGAGCGGAGAGGGCGTGCGTAAGGTGCGCGGTGTCCCCGTGGGCTACCCGCACACGAAGGCCGGCGCCAAGGCGGCTGCAGCCAACTACACCACCGTCAGCGGAAGTTCCGTCTTCCTGACGGACAAGGACGCTCGGCACCGAGCCGTGTCGGTTATGGCAGCCCAAGGCGCCGCCGGTACGTCGACGAAGAAGGCCGACCACGCCGCCGTTCAAGCAGTCGGCGCACTCCGGGGCGACAGCCGCAAGGCCTCCACTAAGCGGGCCGTCGCCCGTACCGGTGTCCTCTCAGCTCACGTCCTGGGCTTCGACGCCCACAGGGCCATGGTCCGACTGTGGACGACGACGGTCCGTGGCAGCGCGGCCGGGCACACGACGCCGAAGGCGGACTTCCAGTCGGTGACGGTGACACTCACCTGGGAGTCCAACGACTGGAAGATGAAGGACAGTTCGAGCACGAAGGGGCTGTTCGCCCCGATCGACGCGCGGCAGGCTTCCAACGTCACGAGTGACTTCTCCGACTTCGTACCGGCCGCTGCAGAAGACCCCGTACTGAGCGGCTCCGCTGGGCAGGACGGATTCCCGGCAGCGTATGGACGCAACGAGCGCGGCGCCCACGCTGCCGCTGTCAGCGCCACCATGCTCTACGGCGACCCGCGGTTCTTCACGGATGAGGGCTGGCGGCACCGGATGCTGGCAGCCACCGCTGCACCGAGTGTGCTGGATTCGGTCACGTCCGATACGGACTCGACGGCCCGGCTGGTCATGGAGAACCGCGGGGTCGGTGCCGACGGCAGGGCCGCTGACGGCAGCGAACTGATCACGCGGACGGCGGCACTCGCCACCCGCACGATCTCCTACTCCGACCAGGCCGCGAGCGTCGAGCTGTGGACCGCGTCGGTGGGCGGGGTCGCGGGCAAGGACGAGGCACAGCGCCCGCAGGTCGCATTCCTCCGCATGACCGTGGACCTCGTCTGGACCAAGGGCACGTGGAGGACGACAGCCGTCACGCCGTCCAAACCGCTCGTGCCGTCGCCACCCGCCATGCAGGAAGCGGACCCGGCCGACAGCTTCGCGGACGTAGGGGGTGCCAGCAATGCGCCTGCGACTGCGTGACGACGCCCCTGGCCTCCTGACTATCGAGCGCGGAACGCCGGGCCGGTGGAGGCGCCGCATCCAGACGGTGGCCGTGGTCAACGTGATCATCGGGTTCCTGTTCGTGCCCGCGGCCGTCGCCAATCCCTTCTGCTACATCCCGATGGTGTGCGAGGCGAAGGCAGCGATCGACTTCGTCAAGGACCCGCTGGGCTTCCTGCTCCAGAAGCTCACTGAGGCCAACATCTGGTTCCTGCGCAAGATGCTTGAGCTGATCCAGAACACGACGAAGATCGACCTCACGTCGCCTGGCTTCCTGAAGCAGTACGCGATCATTTTCGCCGCCAGCAGCCTGCTCACCGTGGCCCTGTGGCTGATCGCCGTGGCCAAGCGTGCGGTCCGCGGTGTCGCTGTTACCACCGCGGTCTCTGAAGCGATCGGCTTCCTGCTCCTCCAGTTCGTGGTCAACGCGATGACGCCGGGTGCGATTGCCCTTCTGATGAAGGCGATTGACGAAGTCACAGCAGTGTTCGAGCCGTACGCGACAAGCAACTTCAAGCCCTTCCTCGAGAACATCCTCAAGGTGATGGCGTCGAACCCCTCGGAGGGCGTGGGGCAGCTGCTGGTCGTCAACCTGATCATGATGTTCGGCGCGCTGCTGATGTGGGTCGAGTTGCTGATCCGCAGCGCGGCGATCTATGTGGCCGTCGCGCTCGGCCCCATCGTGAACTCCGGGCTTGTGGACCGCGATCTGTGGAACAAGAGCAAGAAGTGGTTCGGGGGCGTCTTCGCGATCGGCCTGAGCAAACCCGTGCTCTTCGCCCTGCTTGGCCTCGGTGGTGCGGTCCTCAGCGACACCTCGGGCAGCATGTCCGACGCGGTCTCCAAGACGCTGGTCGGTGCGCTGATCCTCCTACTCGCAGTCTTCGCGAGCGCGGCGGTCTACAAGTGGGTGCCCGGGTTCGGCGACGAGATGGCCCAGCTCCATCACGACCGGAAGTTCGCCCAGTCCTCGGGCCCTGCCGCCGTGATCGACGGTCCCGGCCAGCACGCGAACCGCGCGATCAACTCCCACGTTCAGGACTCCTTGGTCGGCGGAAGCACCAAGACGGCCAGCACCAAGGAGGCTGGGGCCAAGATGGGCGGCGGAACGGCCGTGGCCGGGCCCGTCGCCGCAGGGGCAGCCGTGGCCAAGGCCGGCGTCGACACGGCGAAGAAGAAGGCCACAAGTTCCCCCGGCATGCAGGGCACCGACGCCGCCAAGGGCGGCTCCGAACAGCCCCAGAGCCAACAAAGCGGCGACGACCACGCCGGTTCATCCGGTGCACCGGCCGCCGCACGTCCCGAGGGAGCGACCTCCGACCCCGTCGTCAGCTCCCCTCCGAACTGGTCCTCTGCCAGCAGCCATGCAGGGGCCGGACGTCCACCAGGAACCAGCGGAGCCCCGAGTACGGCACAGCCGCCCCCGCCACAGGCTCCCGCCCCGGCGGCGCCCTCTCCGACGCCGCCGCCCGCCTCCCCCTCTTCTGCATCAGGAACCACCTCGGGCTCCGGGCCCTCGGTCACGCCTCCGCCGCCGTCACGGCCGTCGGATGGCCAGGCACCCGGACGGCCAATCCCCAGCAAGGACCAGTGACTGACCCATGTCGACTCGTACGTATCAGTTCGGAAAGCACCGCCCCACGGGGCTGGTAGGCCGCCGCGACCTCGGCGAACAGGTCGTTCTCGGTGGCGGTGCAGCCACCGGCATCCTGTTCGGCTATCTCTTCAGCGGCGTGACGGCCATCGCGGCGGCGTGCCTCGTCGTGCCGATCCTGGTCGCCCTGGTCATTGTGTACGCCCCGTACCGGCCGAAGGGCACGTCCCAGCGACGCACGCTCTACCGCTGGTGGGGGATCAACCGCTACCACCGCCAGGCCCTCCGTCGTACCGGCGGCGTGTGGGTGTCCCCGGCCGTCGAGGGCGGCTTGGGCCGTGACGGCACCCCGCCAGACGCCGCCCTGGCGGAGCCAGAGGGCATCGCGGGCATGACGTGGGTGCCGGTCACGGTCCGCGGGCAAAAGGCCGTCGTCGTCCTCCAGCCGGAGGCCGGTTGCGTCACGGCCACCCTGGAAATCGCCTCCCCCGGCCTGGGCGGCAAGGAGGTCGGGGAACAGGTCGTCGCCCTGGAGCGATGGGGCGAACTCCTCGACGCCTTCGGCAACGTTGAAGAACACCCCGTGAAAAGGATTCAGGTCCTCGCCCGGCAGATGAAGTCCGACCCCTACGCACATCAGCGCTTCATCTCCCAGCGCGACGACTCGGCGGCGACGGCCGACGCTCCGCAGTGGCTGAAGGAGTCGTACGACGTGCTGGCCAACGCCGTCTCGACCTCGGCGGAAGAGCACCGCTACTACATCACCATCCACGCGAAGTTCACCCGCGACCTGGCGTCCGAAGCTGCGGCCCGGGGCACCGGTGACGAAGGCGTCGCCGCCGCGATGGCCACGTACCTGGAAGAACTGTGGTCCCGCGCCGAGGACGCCGACCTCTCGGTGATCGCGCCCTTGGACGAGGGCCGGATGACCGCGTACATCCGCAACTCCTACGACCCGGACCACGCCATCTGGGACACGGACCTCCCGCAGGCGCACGCCTTCCCCCGCAATGTCGACGTCCGCCACGGGGCTCACGTCGCCACCCGCGCCGCAGGCTCCACCGACAGCTGGTTCCACGCCACGGCGGCCGTCATAGGATGGCCCACCACCCCCGTCGGACCAGACTTTCTGTCGCCTCTGCTGATCGGGATGCCCGACGTGATCCGAACCATCTCGATCACGCAGCAGCTTGAGCCGAACGACAAGGCCGTGGAACGGATGCTCGCGGAGGACACGAACAACCAGGCCGAGATGCACCGGGACCGTCAGCGCGGCAAGAACATCGACCCCCGCGACCAGATCGCGGCGAGCGCCACTGGATCACGGGGCGCGGCCCTGGCCTCGTCGGGCGCTGCCGGGTCCGCCGTCGTCGGCTACATCACCATCTCCTCGCGCAGCGCTGAGGAGCTGGAGCGCACAAAGCGCACGACCGCTTCCCGTGCCCGCAACGCCCACCTCCGGACCGAATGGCTCGACCTCGAACACGCTCGCGCCTTCGCCACGACCCTCCCCCTCGCCGGAGGCATCAAGTGACTGACCTGCTCGACCTCGCCCCCCTGTCCCCGAAGTACGCGACGGTGCGCCGTCCCCTCTATACGGAGACGACCACCAGCCAGGCCCTGTATCTCCCGATCGCACCGCCGACCCTCGGGACCGCGGGCGCGATCATCGGCCGGGAGCTGTATTCGGGGAAGGCGTTCATCTACTGCCCGTTCTCGGCATTCGGTGACGGCCTGCCTGGCGGCAACATGATCGTGATGGGCGACACCGGCCGGGGCAAATCGGCGCTCACTAAGACCTACACCGCACGGCAGATCCGCCTCGGCCGTCAGGTGGTCGTGCTCGACACCAAAGAACAGAAGGAGCGGGAGGAGGGGGAATGGGCCGCGCTCGGCCGCTCACTGACCGGCAAGGCCCCGGTGAAGTTCGCCCCCGGTGGCGGTCGCGGTGCCTCCTGCATCAACCCGATGGACCCAGCGATTTCGGGCCGACGGCAGATCGAGTTGGTTCGGACAATCGTCGAACTCGGCCTCGGGAAAACCCTGGACGAGTTCGCCGGCTCCGCACTGCGCATCGCGATCCGCCGGGCGCATCAGCGGGCGGGCGACCTCGGCCGCACTCCGGTCCTGGCGGACGTCTCCGCCGCGCTCCGGTCGCCGGAGGAGTCCGACGCCACAGCCAAGCAGCGGACACAGAACGAACTCCTTGGTGATGGCCTGGAAGCGTCCTACGTCTTGGACCGGCTCTGCGGAAGCGAGCAGGACGCGACCGGCGACCTCACCGGCATGCTCGACGGACCGACCAGCCTCGGCGTAGACCTCGACGCCGACATGATCGTCTTCGACCTGACGAAGGTCCCGTCCGGCGGCGTCGCCATGACGATCCTCGTCGCGGTGATCTCGGTCTTCCTCGAAGAGGTCTGGTTGCGCCCGCTGTGCGAGTGCGGTACGGAGCCCGGCCAGCACGACCGCGTCGTGGTCGACGCGAACTCCGGCGCCTGGGAACTCGGGCCGAACCCGGAATCGGGGTGCCGCCGCTACACCCAGCGCAAGCGCATCCTCGTATGCGAGGAAGCGTGGCACATCCTCGGTACTCCCCAACTTGCCGCGCTGTTGGAGAAGTTCCTCAAGTTCGCTCGCGGCTACGGGCTGTCCTGCATCTTCATCGTCCACCACCTGTCGGACATCGACGACAGCCCGGAGACCCAAGCGGCTCTGAAGATGGCGGACACCATCGTCATCTACTCGCAGAAGAAGAGCGAGGCCGAAGCGACGGTGTCCCGACTGGGACTGCCGTCCTGGACGGCGGAGCACATCATGCGCCTTCGCCGCGGGATCGCGCTGTGGAAGGTGGGAGAGGTCATCTATCCCGGCGTCCAACACCTCCTGGTCGAGGCAGAGCAACACCTGTGCTTCTCCTCCGGCTCGATGACCGACCTCACCAGCACCTCCCCGGAAGCCGAATGACCAGGCACCGCCACCTCTCCGCCGCCAACCCCTTCCACGCAGATTCGGAGCGCGCCCTCTCCATGACCATCACCACCGACGAGACCGCGCTCCCGGCCGACGAGCACGCAGTGCGACAGGACATCGACCAGCTGCACGCCGATGCCCTCGAACTCGCCCGCCGGACGAAGGCGCTGGCCACCGTGCTGGACCACGGCGACTACTCCGCCGCCGGTGGCCGCGTCCGTACAGCCGTCACCCACATCTGGCGGGCTGCCGAAGACCTGCACAGTGCCTTCCACACGGCTCCGCCGCGCTGCGCCGGACCCGATGCGTCGCTGTCCCGGCTCTGCGGCCGCCGTATGCGCTACCTCGCCGCCCGGGTCGCGCGGAGGGCCGACTAGTGGACCTCATGCCAAGCGGGATCTCCCTGGCCCTGTACGCCCTCACCGGCGTTTGCGCGGTGGCCCTGGTGACGCTCTGGGTTCTTATGAACCGGAGTCGACGCACCGCCGGGTTTGCGTCCAAGGGTCAACTCAAGCGCCAACTGTCGGCCGCGGCAGTGCTGAAGGCCGCGGAGATCCGACCCTCCCTCTCCCGCGGTGAAGACCACCCCGCCCGCACATCAGCGGTGAGCCTCGCGAAGGACCATTCCGCCGGTTCCTGACCCGCCCCCTCACCCCTCCTCGTCCCGGAGCACGTCATGCGCCACCCCCTTGATCCTCACGACTTCGGCTATTCGCTGGGGACCTCGCAACGCCCGAAGGGAGTAGAGCTGTGGTCCCGCGCCGACAAGGCATGCCGGGTCATCGGCCCCATGGGCAGCGGAAAGACGATGCGCTTCTTCGCTCCGACCATCCGCAACTGGACCGGGCCGGTCCTCGCCACCTCGACCAAGCCGGACCTGGTCGAACTGACCCTCGATGCACGGCGGCGTGACGGCCGCCCGGTCATGGTCTTCGACCCGCAGAACATCGCTCCCTCCCTGCCCCAGTTCCGTTGGACGCCGATCACGGGCGCGTCCGAAACAGAGATCGCGATGACGAGGGCGAAAGCGTTCGTCGCTGGTTCCCGGACTCCTGGGTCCGCAGCACAGTCCAGCGAGGGCAGCGCCTTCTACAAGGGACAGGCGTCCAAGATCCTCGCCGCGTTCCTCCACGCTGCCGCTCTGGACGGCGCCAACCTGGACTGGGTGCTGAAGTGGGCCCGCAAGCTCACCGATCCCGCGCCGCTCGGCATCCTCAACGCCCACCCTGGCGCTGGCCCCGGCTGGGCGGACATGCTGCGGACCGCCACCACAGGGGACAGCCGTACCGTCGGCAACACCGCCTCGACCCTCGACGCGGCCCTCGAACCCCTCATGCACCAGTCGGTGATCCGCGCTCTGCAAGGAGACGGAGAGGACCCGACGGACTTCCACGAGTTCCTTGACGCAGAAGGCACCATCTATCTGCTCGGCAAGGACTCGGAGGTGAACAGCGTCGCTCCACTGACCACGGCGATAGCCGAAGACCTGCTAGACGTCGCCGAGGCTCACGCCATCGCGGCCCCGGCGGGGCGGCTGGACCCACCCCTCCTGGCCGCATTGGACGAGGCGCCGAACATCGCGCCCATCCCCAGCCTGCGCCAACGCGTCGCTGACGGCCGGGGCCGAGGCATCACGGTGATCTACGGCCTCCAAGGATGGGCGTCCGCCCGCGCCCGCTTCGGCGAGGACACCGCTAACGAACTGGCCTCCTTCACCAACCACGTCGTGGTCTTCGGCGGCGCGAAGGATCCCCTCTTCCTCAAGGACATGTCCGACCTCTGTGGTCAGGTCGAACGGGAGCGCACTACGAAGACCACGACAGGGGGAGACCGCGGAGGGCATTCGACCGCCACGCACATGGCGCTGGAACCTGTCCTGCGCGGGGACGAGATCAGGGCTCTGCCCGAAGGTCACGCACTGGTACTCGCGGACAATCTCCCGCCTGTCGTTACCCGTCTCGACGGCATGTGGACTTGGGATTCCTGGACCGCGATCGAAGGGCACGTCCGCGACCTGCGAGCGGCCAACGAGGCAGAGCGCTCACGGCAGGCCACAACGAGGAAGAACCAGGCGAAGGCTCATGCCGCCGCGTGGGCCGGGCGTGAGGAGGCGGCTGCGGCATGACGAATCCGCTTGCTCACTTCGAGCCGTTCCCCGAGCCGCCCGCCCTGATCTTGGAGTACATCGCGGAGCGGAGCGCGGAGGAGTCCGTCGTCGACGGCCCCGCGCCATGGGATCTCGGGTCCTTGCCAGCCGAGTTGATCGCGCCCATGCCTTCATGGCTCGACTCCGTGTGCCGCTGGCTGAACTTGCGGTACGCCTGGCAACCCCAGGACGTCATCCCGCCCTGTTGGACGAAGCACGAGGGCCTTGGGTACGAGATCGCGGCCCTGGCCTTCGCCAGAGCCGACGCGTACGCAGAGGCAGGGGCGACCGTTATTTGGCACGAGCAGTACGACCGATTCCTCGCCCGGATGAACAAGGCGCTCGGTAAGGCTGGCGATGAGTGCCGAGTCGGACGGCACGAAGACCGACCGGCGCGATTTCAGCTTGCAGCCTGGGCGGCACATGTTGCTGGATACGCCGAGGGCCCGGTGCCCACTGAACGAGTCGAGGAGATGGCGGGATGATGATGGAGCCCAACATGGTCTTCTCGGCTGACCCCCGTCACGGATTGGTGGCGCGAAGCGGCTGGGAGCAGGAAGAAGCTCGAACCGTGCTCCAGGATCTCGGCTGGGAGTGGGCGGAGGAACTGCACGCTCTCGTCCCGCCGGACGACGTGCCGGAGGTCGACGCTGGTGTTCAGGCGGTGGAGGAACTGCACCTGCACGGCCACCGCACCGGGTACGCGGTGGGGCCATACGGCACTATGCGGCTGACTCTGGACCGCGCGGAGCAGGTGTTCACGAAGGTCACCACGCGGGAGTCTTCTGAGGCTCGACCTGATACGGCAGGCTCAAATGATGAACCCGTGACGCCGGAACGGCGACGGTCGACCTACGGCGTCATCCCTGTCTCAGAGGGACCAATTTCATTGGAAGGTTTCGAACCCTCATCGATCTAGAACACGCCTACGGCGGGGGCCGATAGCCGCTGACCTGATCTCGGCGCTTGCGGCTCCGGACAGCTGTCCGGAGCCCGAAGACCCCACCCGCACCCCCGGGGGGCGGAATGGACCTCACCGATTCCCTACACTCAGGCTCCAGCACTTCTTGAGGCGCCGCGAGCGCCCGTATCTTGGCTGACGGTTACGGACGCCCCTTGCCTTCACTCCGTGGTCTCGCTGGTTTCCGCTTGTTCTAGTGCGGGAGGCCGGAGCGCATTGCGTTCCTCATGCAGTCAACTGCCTCAGTCCTTTTGTGGCAAATTGATCCACTAGCAAGAAGGCTCGACCTAGATCATTTAGCGTCAACTCCAGTCGGTAAAAGTCGACCTCGCCGGAGGGGTTCATGTACGGGTACAAGACACCCCAATCATTGCGTTCATACGGATAGTCACTGTAATCGGCGTCTTCGTAGGTTTCGTCATGCAGGCTTACGCTTGCCCAAGCGAACAGCTTCGGAACTACTTCGACGTAGCCAGACAGCCCCAGGAACACAGTCCAGCTTGCAATTTGCTCAGGATCGTTACCGTCTTCGTTATCTACGCCCAGGGCGATTGAGCCTCGACCTGAGGTCTTGTTAACCCACTCCTCAATGTCGATCACTAGCCGCATGCCCTCGTCCAACATTTGCATCCACGGCCGCGCAAGCTGCAGTTCGCGAATGCGGAGCGTGTAGGCATCGCCCTCGGCGGCCTGACTGAGGGCTGCCCTAGCGCTTTCGTCGAGCACTTGAGCCTCAGGGACCAGCAACTTCCAGCCCCCACGCGAAGTTTTGATGAGCGTCTCGCGGCTGACTAGCTGCCAATAGCAGCGTTCTCTCTCTGGGTGGTACAGCACTACCGCGACGGGCAATGAGTGATTTGTCCAATATTGCACGTGCTCCGCGTCGGGTCGGAACCACCACCCGCCACGACCTTGCTCCCTGAACCAGCTAGAGCCGCTCTTGATCTGCAAGGCAAGCAGTCGGCCTCGGACCGAGTCTGCGTCAACGACTTCGGCATGCGCGTCGATGCCGTAGTCCTCTGTTGGCTGCTCACGGAACAGCCAGCCCAGCCTGGCCTCGACAGCGAGCTGAGTCTGCGTCACGCCGATGCTGGCTACTTTGGCGGACGGCTTGCGTCGCATCATGTGTCCATCCTGATCGGGGAGTTCGACCGGCGGCCTCACGCCGGCGGCGGCCAGCTCCCCCGCTGCAACCCGTGCACCGCAGGCCCGTTGACGTGCAATGAAGGCAACTACCAGCCGCCAGCGCCATGTTGCAAGGCTCGCGTGCGGAGCAACTCTAGAACCTTAGTTTTTTCTGTGATATTTTCACGCCTATGATTAAGGATGAGCTCGAGCGCGTCCGTGAAGCTCTGGCGGACCTGTGTGAGCCCCTTCATGACGCTTTCGTCTGGGCCGGCCAGCGCAGGTCTGAGGCGCTGCCCGAACTGATCCACGCCGAATACAAGTGGCATGGCACTCACACGGTGCGGGCCTTGGCGCATCACCGGCTGCGCAAGACGAATCTGGGTGTCTGGGCGTTGTCTGGCAACCATGCCCGCAACGGCGAGTTGTGGCTCACGGACAGTGACTACTCAGTACGCGTCCTGCATGCGCTCAACGACAAAGACGTGCCACCGCCTGGCCTCAATCGGGCGAGGCGCGCCTACTACCACAATCCGCCTCTGCCCACCCAGGAGAAGCTCACCGGTCCTGCGTACGACAGGTTGATCGCGTTGTGGCGCCTCGATGTCAGAACGGGAGCGGCGTCCTTCCGAGTGGTTCGCCCTATCGGCAAGTGGCGCTTCGGGGGCACAGCGAAGACCGATCTAGACTTCCCCCTGCCGGAGACGGCTGTAGACATGCGTAGCCTGCACTTCGAGCCCGCTGTTGAGGGCCTCGATGACGTACGGCTCCCCGAGGAGGAGGACGGTAAATGAGCACGGTGCTAGGGCCTTCACCTGGTGAGCGCCTGCGCACCCTGCGCGAGTTGCTTGGTCTCACGGGGGCCGCCCTGGCGGACATGAGCGGGATGAGTAAGAGCTGGATCTCGCAGGTGGAGACCAAGGCGCGGGAGGCTTCAGAGGAGGGGCTTCGTGCTGTGGCCGAGAGCACAGGCACGCCGATGTCCTTCTTCTATGCGCAGCCTTCTTCCATCCCCCGTGACTCGCTGCACTTTCGCAAGCTTGCGTCGGCCAGTCGGACGGTAACCAAGCGGGTTCAAGCTTTCTATGGAGAGAGCTACCGCGTCAGTGAAGACATCCTTCGTGCTGGTGAGTACCCAACACCCCCGTTGCCGTACGCGACCGTCGACGAACTTTCTGCGGACGCCATTGAAGAGCTGGCCAGCACGACGCGTGAAGCCCTGCGCTTGGCGCCTGACAAGCCCATTCCTAACCTGACGCGAGCCATGGAGAGAGCGGGTATCGCGGTCGCTCCCATAGTGTTGACCGACCCGGCTGGAGAGGAGCAGAGTGCAACTCAAAGTCACTTCGGTCTTTCGCACTGGGGCGGAATCGGAGAGACGGCGCTCATCACCTACTTTCCCGGATGTCAAGGTGACAGGGATCGATTCACGCTAGCTCACGAACTGGGTCATTTGGTTCTGCACACCTTCCGCCCTCACGCGGAAGATCCAGAAATGGACGCGAACCGCTTCGCGGCCGCCCTGCTCGTCCCTTACGACCGAGCCGTCGCTGATATCACGGACCGGCTGTCTCTGACAGGATATGCACGGCTGAAGGCGACGTGGGGCGTGTCGATTCAAGCTTTGATCATGCGCGGATACGCGGTCGGCAACATCAATGAGAGCCGAAAGCGATCCCTATACGTACAACTTACGCAGCGAGGTTGGCGCAAGAATGAGCCCGTGACTGTCGGGCACGAGACGCCGCTACTGCTGTGGACACTGCTGGAGCGGCAGTACGGCTCCAAGCCGTACGTCACGGCTGCCGAACAGCTGGCAATTCACCCGACCGTCCTCCGCTCGATCGCTCCCACCCCTGAACGCCGGGGGATAGAGCCGCAAGTGGCTAGAGAGCAACAAGCGGAGGTTTTGGACTTCCGGCGCCCATCTTCCCGCCACCGGATGCAACGTGATGAGACTCCAGGTGCTGTTGCCCACTGATCTCGTCTGAGGCCGGTTATCGGTCCTTCGAAAGGGCGAGGAGTTCTGCGAACAGACCGGCACCGCAGGCAAGATCCTCATGCGTGCCCTGTTCAATGACTCGGCCGTGGTCCATAACGATGATCCGGTCGGCGACCTTGGTGTTCTCCAGGCAGTGCGTCACCACGATCGTGATGCGGTCCGCGGCGATGGCTTTGATCTCTTCGAAAATGTCGTGCTCTCCTCGTGGGTCCATCTGAGACGTCGGCTCATCCAGGATCAGCAGCGGAGGACGGCGGTAGAGAGCTCTGGCGCAGGCCGCCCGCTGCCACTGGCCCCCCGAAAATTCCGAGCCGCCCCACACCTCTCGGGCGAGCAGGGTGTCCAGGCCGTAGCGGAGGGACTCGACGGCTTCCCGCAGGCCGACGGCATCGATCGCCTCCCACACCGGCGTGTCGTCGAAGGTGCGCGGCTGTCCCAGCGTCACGTTCTCGCGGACTCGCAGGGGCCATTGCGCGAAGATCTGCGGCACCAGCCCGGTGCAGCTCCAGACGGATTCCGGATCGACGGCGGCGAGGTCGTTGCCGTTCCACAGGACCCGCCCCTTGTCGGCGAGGTAGATCCCCGTGATGAGGCGGGTGAGCGTGGACTTCCCCGATCCGTTCTCCCCGACGATGGCAAGGATCTCGCCGCGTCGAAGGGTCAACGAGACGTGGTCGACCGCAGGTGCCTCCTTACCGGGATATCGGTAGACCACCTCATCGAGCCGGATCTCCTCCACAGGTGCAGCCACCGCCGTATCGCCCCGGTGCGGCGCCTTGTCCGCCGCATCGTCCAGGAAGGTCTGCATGTCCGTCAGGTAGAGGCTGGTGTGGAACAGCGCTGCGCCGTTGATGACTACCTGCGACAGAGCGGCCAGCGTCGTCTGTACGGCGACGAGCGCCGTGGCGGCGATGGCGAGGTTGACGCGCCCGGTCACGGCGAGCCAGGCGAGCCCGGCCCAGGTGGCGGTGAGGAAGACGCCGCCGAGCAGCGAAGTACCCAGGGCGATGCGCAGCGTGCGGGGAGCGGCGGCCAGAGTGCGATTGTCGATGCGCTCGGACAGGGAGCGGTACCAGAACAGCAGGTAGGACGTCATGCCGTTCGCACGGACCTCGTCGGCGTACTTCGACGTGGTGGCCCACCAGCGCATCATCGACCGGGAGTTCCTGTCGGAGATGTTCGCGTAGTGGACTTCGTAGTCGACTCGGGCGGACATGACCGCACCGAGGCCGGCGGGAAGCACCGCCAGGACGAGGAGAGGGAGCATCAGGGGGTTGAGAACCGACAGCACACCGCTCGCGGTGACCATCCGCACCAGGGCGGACATGAAGCGTTGGGCATCGTTGATCATTACGTGGCTGCGGACCACGCCCATCTCCGCTGCCTCGTGACGGTCCGAGAAGCCTTCCCCGGCGAGCGCGGCCGCATCGACGCGGCATACCGCTTCGACGAGCGCGGTGTCTGCGTGGGTGGTGACCGGCGGGGTGAGACGTCGGTCGGCGTAGGTGGACAGTGCGCTGGAGACACGGGCGAGAGCAGCGGCGCCGGCCACGACGAGGAGCGCGGGCAGCGCATCTCGCAGGCGGTGTGAGACGGCTCCGGTGCCGAGGATCGCCTGCATGGCATGGGCGGTTCCGGTGAGCAGCACGGCCGCTGAGACGCCGGTGATGACCTGGCACCCGAGAAGCAGGAGGACCGCTCGGCGGTCGATGTGCCAAGCCGTTCGTGCGACGTGCCAAAGGACCGACGGGAGCCGTGAACAGAGTTTCCGGAACGAGACCTCGCCCAGGGGGTTGACGCTGTACTGCCCGCCGTAGGTGAGGTCCGCCGGGGACGGTGGAGGAGGTGCTGTGGGGTTCGCGCTCGTGGTGTCGGCAGTGGTCAACTGCGTACCTCCTACACGGTGGTTGTGGGCCAACTGGCGATGTCGGGGTCAACGACGCGGACAGCGCTTTCGAACACACGTGTTTGAGACGGACCCGATTCCGCGTAGGTGCGCGCCGTACGTGAGGTGCACAGTGAACGGACCCTTACGGCGCGGGGCCGGCGCTGCTTTCGGTGATGGCCGAATCGCCGAGGCTGATACGGGTGGGGCTGATGGAGGCAGCAATTCGACGTGGTGGCGTCGCTGCATTCCAAGATCAGCGCTCTGGCGCTCTATCCGTTCGGCTAGGCCCTTGCAGGAGGCCGTCGAGAACGGCTTCGGCCTTGTCCACGGTTTCGTTGAGGGCGTGATCGTGGGCCTGCGGAAGGCGTCCTGTACCGAGTCCGGATGCGCTGACTGTGTCGGTGAGTTTCTGGAGCTGTGCGCTGGTCAGGGCCGCGCCTGCCACAGGGTGGCGCATGGCTTCGCGCGCTGCGTACGCGTCGAGTGCTGCTGCGTCGGCTACCGCATTTTGCAGCGGGGCGGCGTGGGGGCTTGTTCGGTCGAGGGCGAGGTCGAGTGCGGCAAGACCTGCACGGGTTTGGAAGGCGGCGGTCGAGGGGTCAGGTTTGGCGGCGACCCCGGTCACCTCGCGCAGTACGAGGTCTAGGACGGGCTGCGGCACGGGCGAGGCGGCAGGCCGGCAATGGGCGCGCAGAACGGCGGCGATGATGGTTTCCCACGGCTCGGTAGGGATGGTGGAGTCGATCATGTCGCGGGCCTGCTGGTCGAGGCCGCGCTCCATGAGCGACATGATTTTGATTTGGCGGCCGTCGAGGAGGCGGTTGCCGATGCCGCGGTGCTTGGCCATAGCGTCGGCGGCGTCGGTCCAGCGGCCGATCCGCGCCAAGGCGCGGGCGCCGTCGACGAGTACGGTGACCCACAGCTCTTGGCAGACTTTGCGGTGGTCCGCGTCCGTTTCGGTCAGCTCCGACAGGTCGACAATGTGTCCGTAGATCTCGGCTGCCTCGCGTTTCTGGGCCGCGCGGTAGAGGCGGGTGAGGACGTCGTAGGCGGCCTTGCCGTCGCCGTCGCGAGTCAGCAGCCGGGAGATGTTGATGAGGGGCATCAACGACATCACGGCGGTGTCGCCGCTCAGCCTCCCGGCATGGGCGAATACGTGGTGCTGTCTCCAGCAGAGGGCGGTTGCGAGATCGGGCTTCCCGACGTCGGAGGCGATCAGCGCGGCGTAGTTGAGGACCCCGCAGGCGCGGGCCACCAGGTCGTGGTGGCTCGCACCTGCGGGCGCGACGGTCAGCCCGTTGAGGTGGGTGATGCGCTCGTCCAGCGGGAGCGCCGGCGCTTTGGAGCGGCGGACCAGAGGGATGCGGCTGGCTATCGCGGGAATCATCGGTCAGCCCTTGCGCGGCCAGTCAACGACGAGACGGCTGTACGTCTTGTCGATGACGAAGCGCGGGTCGGCGGTGGTGAGAGTGTCGCGGGCGTCGCCGACAGCCATGCGGAAGGTGGGCTCCGGAGCGGTGTTGCCCCAGCCCTCGTCCCAGTTGCGGATCTCGTTCACGACCTGGTCGGCGAGCGAGGCGCCGCGGGAGCCGTGTCCGATGACGCCGATCTCCCAGAAGCGGCCCATGTTGTCCTCGCCTTCGCGGATGGTCAGGTAGGCGAGGGAGTCGCCGTCGAGGGCGGCCATGGAGCCCCAGCCGAAGTGCGGGGTGAAGCCTGGGCGCGATCCGGGCATGCGGGACAGGCCGTTGGGCAGAATGCAGGCGAGGTACAGGTACGCCCACTGCCAGGGGTCGCCTTGGCGGAGCTTGACTCCGGTGTAGACCTTGGTCTGCGGCTGGTCCAGGACAGTGCGGATCGCTTCGCGGTCCACCTCCTGCTCGCTGAAGGTCTCCAGGCGGACGTTGCCCTCCCCGGCCATGGGCACGACGGTGTAGAGGTCGTCGCAGACGCCCTTGCGCAGGGGAATGAATGTGCACATCTCGCAGGAGACGGTCTTCCAGGTGTCGCCGTCGCGCTCGAAGGCGAAGCTGCGGCTGATGCTGCCGCGAATCCGCATGGGCAGGACCAGTCGGCCGCCAGGGGCGAGCTGTCCGAGGAGCTTCACGGGGATGTCACCCGCGCCGACGGTGAACTGGATGCCGTCGTACGGGGCGTGCTCAGGGAGACCGGCGGCGCCGTCGGCCAGCACAGCGGTGACGTTGGTGGCCCCGGCCTGGGCAAGGTTCTTGCTCGCGCCGTCCACGAGGTCCTGGTCGACGTCCAGGGTCCACACCTGCCCGTCGGGACCGACGAGCTTGCCCAGCAAGGCCGCGTTGTATCCGGTGGCGGCTCCGGCCTCTAGGACCTTGTGGCCGAGCTGCGCTCCGAGCTGTTCGAGCTGGGTAGCGACGATGGAGGGCGCGGAGATGCACGAGATCATCTCGCCGTGTTCGTCGTGCTTGATCGGGACCGCGTCGTCCCTGTAGGCCGCCTCGAGGTCGACGCCGGGAAGGAAGTCATGGCGGTCGGTGGTGCGGAAGGCGTCGATGACGGCGGGAGTGCGGAGATGTTCGCTCTCGACGAGGCGGTTCGCCAGGGATTCGCGCTGTTCGGCGGGGTCGGTGACGGGTGTCACGGTGGTCTCCATTCGAGGCAGATTAGGGTCGGTGGTCTTGCTCCGGCGGGTCGACACGTCGGCGTCATTCCCTACGGAGAAGGCGACTTGGCGTCCCACCCACGCGGTGGCGGCCTGCTCGGTGGCAGGCACACCGGCGCGGTTGAACGCGAAGATCGCGTGATGGGCGAGGACGGCCCGCAGGCCGCGTATCAGTCGTCCATCAGCGGCGAGCCGGCGCAGGCGACGGCCGCCGTCTTCGAAGGCGGCGACGCGCTCGACCCAGCCAGGGTCTGGGTGCGGCCAGCGGGCGGCGTCCGCGTTCATCAGGCGCCGCATCGCCGAGACCGAGCGGTCGAGTGCGCCCCCAGTCGGCGGGGTGACGGAGGGACGCAGGGCGGCAAACTGGGACCAGACGTCTCCGGCCTCGAAGGGGTCCAGACCGCTTTCGCGGATCATGGCGGACAGCAGCATCACGCAGCGCTCGCGGGTGCCGTTTCTGCCGGTCTCGGGCAGGGCGCTGCGGCTGTCGGCACAGAACACGTCGTGCGCCACGTCCATGCCCTCGGGGCCGCCGAAGGCTTCGGTCTCCGGTTCATAAATGCCGCCGACCCAGCCGGTGGCCTGTTGCTCGGTGACGAGGTAGTCCAGTAGGGCGGCGGATGGGCGTTCGGTGCGCAGGCGCAGCCCTGAGTCCTTGCGCAGGAAGTGGAAGCGCTGGTCGTGCAGCGCTGCCGATAGGACCTGGGCGGTCTTGGGGCTCAGCGAGCCGCCGGGGAAGGCCACGCTGGCGTGCCACCAGGTCGTGTCACGGGTGATCGGAAGGCTCTCGTCGTCGTCGAAGGTCATGCTCGTGGGCACTCCTTGTCGGTGGGATCAGGGCGCGGTCAGGTGATCAGCAGCACGCTGGTCCAGTCCGTGGCGTTCGATGCGTTGAGGGCAAGGTGTGCGCCGCTGCGGCCTTCCATGAAGCCGGGCTTGGGTAGCCGGTCCAGGTCTGCCGTCAGGCGCTGGTGCAGGTTGTCGACCACGGGCGTGAAGCGCTCCGGGGTGGGGCTGTCGGCGGCTACGGCGCGGGTGAGGGCTATCAGTCCGGCCCAGCCGTGGCACAGCGTGGCGTCGGTGATCCGGGCGAGGGTGAAGGGGTCGGTCAGCGTGTGGATAAGGGTGTCCTCGGCCGCCTGGCGCCGGTTCGCGTCGCGCAGGGCGAGTGCGGCAAGCTGTTGAGCGCGCGCGATGCCCGGCCTGCCGTAGCACCAGGACTGGCGGGCGGGCTCCGGCCCTGATGGCCGCTTGGTGTCCAGGTGGGCACGGGGCGTCCAGTAGGAGCCGCCGTACCAGTCGAGCCAGCGTGCGAACAGAGCGATTGCCTCGCTCTGCCCAGGTACCTGGACGCCGTGCCGGGCGGCGAGGGATAGCGCCGCTAGGGGGCCGGCGATTCCGTGGGCCATACCGTTGTTGCTGTGGCCGTCGGGCATTTCCTCGCCTGCGGGCCCGACCGCTGACCACCACCCCGGCAGGTCCCGGCCTTCGAGACGGACCGGCCGGGACAGAGAGACGAGGTAGGACAGCACGTCCGTCAGCCGGGCGGAGGGCGCCCCGCGGGTTAGGAGAAGTGCACCCAGCCCGGTCAGGCCGCGGATGAGGTCCCACTCCGCGAGGTTGGGCAGGACCCCGGATTCCTGACGTCGCCGTGCTGCGGTCAGTCGGGCGTCCACCACGCGGTCGACGACATCGCGGACATCACGGCCAGCGTGTCCTGCGCGAGCGAGCACGAACTCCAGCGCGGGGGCGCCGTGGAACAGGCTCGCGTTGGCACCGGCGCTCACCCCGTGGACGACAGCCTGCGCGATATGGCGCCGGGCGGCGGGCAGGTCGCCGCTCTCGATGTCCAGCAGCGCGATTCCGAGAGGACCTTCAGAGAGATCCTGCGTACGGGGCGGGAGCGATGTGGCCGTCATGAGCGTGCCGCCAGGGGAAGGACGAGGCTGTGGGCCCTTCCGCCAATCCAGTTGTCGGCGTCGGGTGGCGGCGCGTCGTGCAGGGTGGCAACGCCGATGGAGCTGGCGTCCAGGTGAGCGCGCAGGAGATCCAGGTGCACGTCCTGGCTGAGGTCGAGGGGAAGCTGTTGATCGTCCTCGGCCAGCAGGACACGGTCGGGAACCCGGAACCGGCCCCGCCAGGCGTGCAGCTCCTCGGCCCACGCCTTCAAAGTCACGGTACGGCCGGGCAGATCCCGTGTCCTTACCTTCCACCGCGCGGCGGTAAGGATGCTGCGCCGGTAGGTGAGGGCCGGGGTGAAGGGCAGCGTCCAGGCCACGCCCCAGTCGAACCAGGTCACCTGCGGTGCGGTGGCCCGGCTGATCTCGGCCAGGAACCTGGCCGTTGGCGGCGTGTAGTTGTTCCAGAGGAAGTTGATCGCGGTCGGTGCGAGCAGTTCCAGGTGCTTGCCGGTCGCGAACTCAACCAGGCGGGGGTGGCCGTCGCGGACGCTGACCGCCAGGTCGGCGGGGAACAGTACTCCGTCGCCAGGGTGGCGGAACTCGCCGACGCTGACGATCCGGGGCAGCACCTGCGGGGCGCGGGTGAGGAGGTCGGCCGGGACGCGCCCGGCGTGGAAGGAGAGTTGTACTACCTCAGCGCCAGCCTCGACGGTGGGCAGCTTCGTGCACGTGGCGCCGGTGTCTGGGAGCATGTGCCAGAACCGGCCCGTCATCGAGCCGGCCGAGCGGGAGACAGTGACCACCCGGAGCCGGAAGTCACCTCGGTCGAGGGCCTTGGTCGAGTGGGCATGGACCTGGGCGGCCAGTTCCAGGTGTGGTGCGGTAAGTCGAGGCTTCTCCCCGGCTGCTTCTAGTTCCTCGATCATCGCGCTCGTCAGGGACACCGCGCGGGCACCTTCGACGGCCGCGGTTCCGGCCAGCTCCAGCAGGAGCCGGTCACGGCGGGACATCGGGCGGGGCGGCTCGACCTGCCTGCCGAAGCCGTCTGGGAAGCCGACACCTCTGTCTGGATCGGTCGCCAACTCCACAGGGACCGCGGCGTTCTCGCCGTACCGGTCGGTGAACTGCTCGACCCAGCGACGCCATACCGGCGTGCCGTTCGGGTGCGTGGCGAGCCGGGCCAGGACGGTCGCGGCCGTCTCCGCCTCGGTCAGGACCTCCCGCGGTAGCCGCACGGTGGCGTCGAGCCGCAGATCGTGTGCCACCGTGCGCTCGCGCATCTGCGCGCACAGGGCGGGCGGTAAGACGTCGGTCGGGTCGGGGACGGTGGCGGGGGCGCGCAGCGACGACCGCAGCAGCCGTACCCGAAGCAGCTCTCCGAGGAGTTGGGTGCGAGCGTGTTCCGAGGTGGCCGGGAACTCGGCGGCGAGCTTGTCCGCCAGGAGCGCGTAGCGGATCGGTGCGCTTGCTGCGTCGAGCACGAACCTGACCGCGGGACTGCTCAGCGCGAGACGGAACTCGGCATCGCCCTCGGACGGCACATGGACGTGTCCGTCGCGCTGTCGGGCGAGCATGTTGACGCGCACGTCGACGTCGGCCATCCGCGTGCCGTCCGTCTCCCACGCGGTGATTGCCTCTGCGAGCGCCACCGGGTCGGGCCGGGTGACGGCCTGGTGCCCCTCGCCGAAGCGGACCTCCGCCGTGTCGCCGAACTCCATCAGGGATACGCCCGCGAAGAGGCCGTAGGGGGTGGAGCGGTGGGCGTACCGGATCGCGTATCGGGCTGTGGCCAGTGCCGCCCGGCGCACGCGGCGCAGCTTGGGAGACCGGCCGTTGAGGATCGCCTGTACCTGGTTCGCCAGATCCGGGCTGGCACTGGACACCGCCTGCCGGAAGATTTCGTCAGCCCACACGGTGCCCAGCCACGAACGCCAGTCGTCGAGCGAGGCCGAGCGGCCCGGCCAGGGCGGCATCACCGGGGCGGCGAGGTGCGCCGCCGCACGCAGCATCCCTTGCCCAGCGCCCTGGTACAGGCTGTGTCGTGCCCGTGTCATCACCACTCCGTTCTTGATAGGCGGGGTGTGCGGGCCGGACGGGGCAGCCCGTCCGGCCCGCACTGCCGAGCTGCCTCGGGCTTACGAGGTGACGCAGGCGCTCGGGCAGGAGCTGCCACAGGTGTCACCGGTGCTGCACATCAGGACGGTCTCGGTCGCCGGCGTCCCCTCGATGAAGGTGATGTCGAGCTGGAACAGGTCGGTCTCCTCGACGGTGTCAGCAGCCGGCTGCGCGGGGGTCAGCGGCTTCTCGACGTCGATCGCGGTCATGCGAACTCCTCGGTAGTGACGGATGGTGCCTGCTTCGTCCTGCGCCGAGCCCTTTTCAGGCCCGGTCGCCGGGTGGTGCATCCGTCCACTCGGGGTGGGCGGACGTCGTGCGGGCCGGGTGCAGCTGCCGTGCAGAGCGCATCCGGGGGCGCGACGGCTATGTCGCCGTCTCCATCACCGTGTCTTGACTCCGGTCCTCCGTGCACGGGCTTGGGCACGGAGGACCGGATGACGGGAAGGAGACCCCAGTCTTGGGAGGTCATCTACGCTGCGGTGGCCCTCCGGGGCGCGAGCGAACCTGCTCCTCGCCGATGCGGCCGACCGCGCGGTTCAGGGCCTGGATGAGGCGGGCGAGGTTCTGTGTGCGGCGCGCGGCAGAGCGTGGGGCGGCGGTCGGGGCCAGAGGCTTCAGGGTGAGGCGCCTGCCAGCCTCGCTGAGTGTTGCCTGTGCGCCGCCGCCCACGTGCGAGTCGGTGGGGATGTCGGAGAGCAGTACGTCCAGATCCGCAGCGACGATCCGGCCGTAGGCGGTGAACCACTTCGCCAATTCGAGCGCGTCTTCAACGGGCGGGAGAGCGGAATTGTCGAGATCCCAGGACAGTGCCCTCTCAACGAGTGCCAGGATCTCGACCTTGTCGGGGACTGCCGGAGCTGAGACGGCCGTGTGCCCATGCACTTCATCCGGCACCACGGTGTTCCCAGAGACTTCGGCTCTAAGAGACGTCACGCCCATGACAGGACCTCTGTGTGTGTAGTGGGCCGGGGGGTGGACGGCAGCGTCGGAATGAAGCCGTGCGGGAGGGCGAAGCGTGGGACTCCGAGGGCACGCAAGTGCACGCGGTCACCGACGAACGCGGTGCGGGCATGCAGCCATCGCTCGTTGTCGAGTAGGTACGCCTGGCCCGGCTCCAGCCGAATGGACTGTTGATGGCGAAGGGCCGCGGTCTGGAGCCTGGGCAGGTGCGGTTGGACGAGAGGGCTCCACCGGGCCAGGGCGTCGAGCCGCAGCCGTATGGACATACGCCCGTCGCGGTGAGGGGTGAGGACCTGGGTGGCATGTCCGTCTCCCGCGCCGAAGTAGGCCGTCCTCGGCTTACTGAGCACGTCTGCGACTTCACCGGCTTGCTGCTCCAGCAGGTCGGCATGGACGCGGCGCCCGTCGCTGAGCAGGCATTCCCCTCCGCGGTCGGCGGGCCGGGAGCAGACCAGCAGCATCAGGCGCGGCGGATATGGGAGACCGGAGCGCTCCGTGTGCGGGGCGAGTTCGCCGTTTCCGAGTCCGGCGTAGCCGGGCCGACCTGCGTGACGCGGGATGCAGCGGATCGTGGTCAGCCCATCGGAGTCGCTGTCGCGGTGTGCGGAGATGGTCATGATGCGGGAGGCGAAGGCCAGCACGTCGTTCCGTGTGGCGAGCTGATCGAGGGTGACGAGGCCGTCTTCGCGTAGTTGGTCGGCGATCTCGGCCGAAGCGCCCGCGGCTTTGTGATCGAGGAAGTGCGCTGCAAACAGATCACCGGGGCGCATCGTCGGACTCCTTCGTCGGCGGTCAGTGGTTCCACTGTCGAGATCGGTGGCCCGGCGGGTAAAGCGACAGATTGTCGACCCCGGCAAATCACCCAAACGCAGGGAGAGTTGGGCGCTCCGTGCTACGGTCCGAAAACGCTGGCACTGCCCCGCACTGCGAGGAAACTCATGACGTACACGCCTCCCACCTGGCCCGTTTCCGTCAAAGGTGTAGCCCTGGACGTGCGCGGTCGGGTGCTGTTGCTGAAGAATGAACGCGAAGAGTGGGAGCTGCCCGGCGGCCGGCTGGAGGCAGCAGATGCCAGCCCCGAGCGCACCGTCGAGCGCGAACTGCACGAAGAGTCCGGCTGGACCGTCAAGACGGGGCCGCTCCTGGACGCCTGGATCTACCAGCCGCTTCCGCAGACCCGCCCCGAACGCCGTGTCGTGATCATCACCTACGGGTGCACAGTCCTCACGCCGGAAGCGGCCCCAGTGGTCAGCCACGAACACCGCGAGATCGGACTGTTCACCGCCTCGGAGATTCCTGGGCTCACCATGCCCGACGGCTACAAGCAGTCCATCGCCACTTGGTACGGACGGATGTAGCCAGCCATGGCCCTGCCAGAAGCCCGGCCCTCGGCCCAGCACGTGGTGTGGCACTGGGCCACCCCGCAGGCCCGCACCATCCTGGACAGCGGTGACCTCGGCGCGATCTTGCGCTTCCACCGCACCGTCCACGGACTCAACCAGACCGAACTGGGCGCCCTTCTCGGCTACGACAAGACCTACATCTCGGCCCTCGAACTCCGGAAGAAGACCCTGGGCGACGTCGGCTCGCTGCGCCGTGTCGCCGAACAACTGCGCCTGCCGCCGCACGTTCTGGGCGTCACTGACCCGGCTGACACCGATCACCGGGCAATGCTTCAGTTCGGCCAGTCCACGGTCCGCCTCGCCGAGATCGCCCGCCAGAGCGGCCATGCTTCCGAAGCCGTCGCCGAACTGTGGCCGCTGGTCGCCCGACTCGAAGCCCGTCTGGAAGACGGTCACACGGAGGGGGACGTCCTGCGCCTGCTCGCTCACGCGCGGGTTGGACTCGGCGTCGCGCTCGGCAACGTCCTGCCGGAAGAGCGGCTGGCCACTGCCGCCCACTGGACCGCCAAGAGCCTCAGCATCGCGACCCACTTCGACGATCCCGCATTCAGCAGCTACGCCCTGCGGATGCACGGAAACGAGCTGCGCAAGGCCCGCATCACGGGAGCCGCGGTGGACCGGCTGCGCCACGCGGCAGCCCTGGCACCGAACCCGGAAGCCCGTGCGGCGGTACTGCCCCTGTACGCACGAGCCGCAGGTCAACTTGGCGATGCGAGTCTCTTCGACAGCGTGATGCAGGAAGCAGACGAGCTGATCCAAAGCGCCACTCACACATCGCTGTTCAATCCCTACGCCTTGCACGAGATCCGCCTGCGCGGCCTCGTCGGCACGGGGCGCGCAGACCTCGCCATACGGCTTGTCGATCACGGGCCTGATTCGACGACGACGGTCGCACCGCAATGGCGGGTGATCGAACTGGTCACTGTCGCCCACGTGCGGCTCCTGGCGGATGACCAGGGTGGGGCTGCTGAGTCCCTGAATACCGCGATGGCTGAGGCTGTGGTCCAGCGGCTGCCGCACCAGTTGCAACGGATCGTGCGGACCGCCGGTGACCGGCTTCCTGTGGAACGCGGTACGGCAGTTCAAGCGCTCGACCGTATGCGACAGGAGATGGCGGCTTAACGTGCGGCTCAGCGCAGCCATGCGATCACCTGCTCCGCATTCAGGATCTGGAACTCCCAGGCGCGGGTGACCAGGTGAGCCCGGTTGAGTGCCTGAAGATTCACCCGGAGTTCGCGGCAGTCCCGGCGGATGATGTCGACCTTCGGCTTCGGCGTCAGCTCGGTCACCATCTGCGCGGCAGTCAAGCCTCGGGCGATGAGCGGAACCAGGACGCGCTGTTCACGAGGCAGGAACAGCGTTTCGGGGTCCCGTAGCTCCGGCCGGACGATGGCCTCGGTGGCGTAGGCGACTGCGACCGCTGCAGGGGTCTCGTTCACACCGTGCAGCTTGCGCTTGGCGTTCTTGAGGTAGCCCGCGGCGGTGCCTTCACGGATCTTGAGGTCGTTCGCGACCACGGGAAGCGAGGCGCCAGCGGCCAGCCCCTCAAGGACCTGCCGCTCTCTCGGGGCAAGGATGATCCTTGTGACGTGCTTAGTGGTCACTGCTCAACTCCGTGACGGGCATGGGTGAACTGATGACACAGCAAGGCGAACTTCAGGTCGTCAGCTGTCGCCAAACGCTGTATGGAGGGGGTCGGGACGCGGCGGCGCAGGGCACAACGCAGGCCCGCGAGGGCGAGCGCGCCAAGGACCGCAGCGGCGATGCGCCGAGTGATCCGCCCGGCGCTGAGGCGCTGCGGCTCCCCGCGGGGGATGGGCGGAGCCGTGTTTTCCCAGCGCCGGGCGGGGAGTCGGGCCGCCAGGGGAAGCAGCCCGACGTTGGTGGTGGGGGAATGCGTCATGAGGCGGCGTTGTCCTCCCTCAATTCGGCGATTTCCCCCATCAAGTCGAGGGTGGTGAGGATTGAGCTTGCGAAGCGCACCAGGTGCCCATAGGTGTCATGGGGTGCGGGCATCTCGCTGCTCAGGGCCATCACGATGTTCATTTGCGGGGGGTAGGGCTTCAGCAGGCGCTCGACCACGTCCTTGAGCGTCGGAGCCACATCCCTCAACCGGTGTGCAATGACCTCGCTGTCCTCCGGGGAGAGGCGGGCCGCGTCCTCGCCGAGAACGGTCTCCAGGTCGTCGTACAGGTCGGTGGTGACCGCGTCGGAGGCCAGGAACCGGCGCAGGCCGAGGTCGACTCTGCATGCTGTCGCATCGTCGTTCGCGAACATCGCGACGGGCAGCGGCGAAGCGGTTTCGTAGGCAACGGCAGTCATCAAGGCCTCCCGGCAGGGAGATGAAAGACGCACCAAGTGATGTGGCCGTCGGGGCTGACTCCCCAGTTGTGAGCGAGGACAGCAACGAGGAAGAGGCCGCGGCCGGATAGGTCGTCGTCATCTGCCTCAGCGAGCTGGGCGGGTCTGGGGTTGCCGTCCGTGACCTCGACTCGCAACGCACCGTCGGAGCAGATGACCTTTAGTCCGACCGCGCCGTGGCCGTGCTGGATGCCGTTGGTGACGAGCTCCGAGACCGCAAGGATGACGTTGTCGGCGGTTGCTTCAGGCACCCGCCATAGACGCAGGTGAGCCCCGGTGATCTTGCGCATGTGTGGGACTCGGGACTTGTCCGGGGTGAAGGCGACCGCGAAGCCTGGTCCGATGCCCTGCTGCAACTCGGAAGCGGTAGCGGCGACCGCAGATGTGACGGGGCTCATCGTGACCCTCCCATTCGGGCGCTGTGGGAGAGGTTGTAACTGCCGGCGCGGTTACGTCGCGGGGGCTTCCTCACCTCGCCGTCGACTGCTCGGTTCGTGCGCACGGGTACGTCCACCAATTGCGTCATCGGCGCTTCGCCCCCACGTTCTCCGGCGTCACGAGCGCGACGAACCCTCCGTGGTGGTCCACCAGGTCGAGTTGGAGTTCGTACTCGTCCAGGTGCTGGGTGATCTCAGTGTGTGTCAGCGTTACGACGCCGTCGACGTGCCCGGCGCGCACGAGATTCAGAACCCAGCGCCAGCCGGGGCGGTGCATTGGGTCCGTCTTGGGGAGCCCGTCCGCGATGCAGTGGTCGGCGCAGACTCGCCACCCCTCGTCGTTGGCGTAGTCACGGGCCGCAGCGAACGAGCGTGGCGGCTGATTCCGTACCGGGGTTAAGGCGTACAAGCACACGCGCGGGGTGCGGCCGTGGGCGCTGAGGTGTGTGAGACGTTGGTCAAGGGCTTCGCGGCGCGTAATCCCGAGACGCACGATCTGGTCGGGCGTGATGCGAACCTCGTCCGGGTGCCACCGTTCGGCGGTCAGGCGCTCGGCGTCCATCCAGGCAGGCGCCCTGCGAGACCTGGGCCGCTCCGGGCTACACGATTCCGGCGGCGGGTACAGCGGCCATTGGTAGACGTAGGCGGCTCTGTCCAGGAACTCCGTCAGCTCGTCGGCAAGAGCGAGGGGCATTACGACCACCCCCGCACGACGTCGCGGATCTGCAGCGGGTCGACGCTGGCCAGGCGCGCGATGCTTGCGGCGCCGGATGTGCCAGTGGAGGCGTTCATGTGGGGTGCTCCCGCTCGTCGAGTACCTGGCCTACAAGAGCGAACCGCCAATCCGCAGTGACCGGAATGGGGTCAAGGGCTCGGGGGTGGTCAAGGTGGTCAAAGATCGTTTGTGGCGACCGACTGATTCCTCCCGGCTGGTGCCACGGCGCAGGTATTCGGCCGGTGACGCCCGTTGGGTGCCGCCTGCAGACCAGTGCCGCGTGAATCAGGTAACTCCCGGTCTGGGGCTGCTGGTTAGGGGATCCAGCCCAGAAAAGCGAAGGGCACCCTAGGGGGTCTTGGTAATCCCTTTACCTCACGGTGTGTCGCCAACGGTCTACTGTGCGGTCATGGACGCCGCGCGAAACAAGGCGCTCGAGGCGTGGATGGATGAGCACCAGCACAGCGCCAATAGCCTTGCCAAGGCCGCCAATTCAGCCGTGGAGCGCCTAACCGGGAGACCTGGGACTTATGACGGGCGTCAGGTCCGGGAGTGGCGCTCCGGGCGGGTCCGATGGCCCAACGCCGTAACGCGGACAGCCTTAGAGCACCTCTCCGGGCGGTCAGCCACCGACTTAGGGTTCGTGCCACGGGGCAGACCTTCGCCGATGGCAGCCCCACCGCAGGAGGACCCCATGCTTCGTCGCACCCTCGTCGCCGGTTCGATTTCGGCAGTTGTGGCTGCCTCCGCCCCAGGCGGCGTGTCAACCCGCAAGATCGGCATGGCTGACGTCGGGCGTCTGCAGGAGAAGTTCGCCGCCGTGATCGCCAGCGACCACAAGCGGGGCGGACAGCCCGACATCGAGAACCGCGCTGCAGTTCTCGCCGGCAAGGCCCTCAATCTTCAGAACTCTGGCAGCGCTACCCAACGCGTACGCAGCAGTCTCTACGCCACCGCAGCCAGCTTTCGATCGTCGGCGATGTGGGCCGCCATTGACGGTCGCCGCTTCCAAGACGCCATCGCTCACATGCGTGAAGCCCAGACCCTTGCTGAACTCTCCGGCGATCAAGCCATCAAGTTCCGCATCTGGTCCCATGCAGGAAGTCTCTATCGGCACCTCGGCCGACCTGTTGATGCCCGCGCCGCGAACGACGTCGCGCGCAATCTGCACATCACCCGCCGGGACCCGATGTTTGCCTCACTCGGCATGGCCCGGCAGATGGCCATCCAGGGCATCGCACACGAGCGCACCGGCCTGCCTCGCACCTTCGATCAGGCGCGGGAAGCCATGGTGCGAGCCGACCCAGGCGCCTTCCGCCCGGTGTGGCTACTGGCCTTCTACGACGAAGCGGAACTGCATTCGCTAGCTCTCACAGCGCATCTCTCGGCAGGGGACTGGTCCACCGCCGAGTACCACGCGCACCAGTGCCTGACTGCGCTCAAGCCGCACATGCTTCGCTCGCGGGCGATCGCTACCAGCAGACTCGCCCAAGCTCAGCTCGCCCAGGGCGACGTCGACACCGCCACCAGCACCGCTATGGAGGTTTCAGCTGAGGCTGCTACCCAACATGCCCGAGTATCGCGCATGCTTCAGGAGTTCGGCGCTGCCCTGCGTGCCACCGCACCGGGCAGCGTCAGCGTACGTACCTGGACCGAGCACACCGCCGCCTGGAGGGCAACAGCATGACCTCGGCACCCGCCATCGAACTCCGATCGTTCACCGACCTGGACGCCGCCCGCGGCGACCTGCTCGACGTCTACGCCGAAGTGCGTGCTCCGCTGCTGCACCTTGCCAACTATGCAATCTCCTCATTCGGGGAGCGCCTGGACCGCCACGGCTGTGAACCTGGCTTCCAGGCCGTCCTCGCCTACGAAGGTGACCACCCTGTGGGCTATGCCTACGGAAACAGGATCGAGGACGGAGACCGTTACTGGCAGCGCACCAGCCCAGCGCCCAGCGAGAAGTACACAGCGCAGCCAGCCTTGGCGCTGAAGGAGATCGGCGTGCGCCCCAACTGGCGGGGCACGGGGATCGCGCGACGCATTCACGACGTGCTGCTTGCTGGTCGTGACGAGCCCTATGTGACGCTCATGGTCAACGAAGTCGTCGGTGATGGGAAAGTGCATGACCTGTACCGAACATGGGGGTACACGGATCTTGGACACAGCCAGCCCTCGCCAGCCTCGCCGCGCCTCACCGTGATGATTCGCCCGACCTGCTGACCCAAGGCGTGCCGACGGGCGGATGAAGTCCTGAGGGCTGAGCCCCTGCTCTCTGCCGCCGAACTACCCGCAGGGTGGCTTTCCGTCATATGGCTTACCTCACAACGATGTTGGCCACTACTTTGAGGTCACAACCGATCTACGGCTGCCAACAAGTGCGGGTTGGTCAACGTGATCAAAGATCATTTTCGGTGGTGGGGGCGCAGGAATGGCGCGCGAGCGGAACGAAGAGTTAGCAGCCCTGCTGGAGGAAGCACGCTGGTCACGGGCTCAGGCCACCGCCGCGTACAACCGAGTCGCCGATGAGACGCTGAACGGCGAAGTACGGGAGAACTCGAAGATCGGACGCTCCCACGTGAGCATGTGGGTGGGAGGCGTCCAGCCATCAGGCATCGCGCCCGCTATCTTGTGCCAGGCGCTGTCCCGTCGATTGAAGCGTGAAATCACGCCACAAGAGGTCGGGTTCGCAGCTTCCACCTCACCAGCGCAGGAGGCGCTGGACTGGCGCGCCGATCCTCTGATCGCGCTGAGCGACTTGGGGAGTGGCGTGGACACGGACCGGCGTCGGCTGCTGGCAGGTGGCGTGTACTCCGCAGCGGCCCTGATCCTTCCGGATGAAGCGTGGTGGGACGCGATGGCCACCCCACCGTCCGAGGAGCCCCCGGACAAGAAGCGCGTCGGCAGCGGGGACGTCGAGACCGTGCGACAACTGACCCTGGCCTTCTCGCGCATGGATCAGCGGCGAGGTGGCGGACACGGCCGGCTGACGGTCGACGAGTACCTGAGGCACGAGGCTCACGACTACCTTCGGGGCCGATTCGCCGATGACGAGACACGGCGTGCCATGTTCTCGGCGTCCGCCGAACTTGCCTACTTGTCAGGCTGGATGGCCTTCGACAACAGCGAGCATGCCATCGCGCTCCAGCGCTTCAACACCGCGGTGAAGCTGGCAGCACGGTCCGGCGACGCGCCCCTGAGCGGACACATCCTGCGAGCCATGGCGCACCAGGCGCTCGACTTGGGCTTTCGGCGAGAAGCACTCAAGCTCGCGCAGGCTTCAGTGCATGGCCAGCGGTACGCGTCCGCCACCCCCCGCGAGCGAGCGCTCCTCGGCGTAGTGCACGCGCGGGCTCTGGCCGCGAATCGCCGCAACAATGAGGCGGCAAGAGCCCTGCTCCAAGCTGAGGATGAGCTGTCGAATGCCCACGATGGGATCAAGGAGCCGGACCGGACGTTCTTCTTCGGTGAGGCGTCCTTGGCGCACGAGACCGCATGCACCCTGCGGGACCTCGGTGATCAACAGCGTGCCGTCAAGGAGTTCCGGCGCTCTGTGCGCACGCGTGGTGCGGAGTTCCGGCGCACGCACGCGGTCACTCTCGGGTACATGGGTGCGGCGCAGATTGCCCAAGGCGGCGTCGAGGAGGCGTGCGCGACATGGACCAACGTCTTGGACGCGATGGAGGAGGGCATCTACTCAGGCCGGGCTCGGCAGCGGGTGGTCGACATGCGGCACTTGCTGTCGCCCTACCGTAAGCGCGGTATCCCGGCAGTGGGCGTCCTCGACGCCCGTGCGGCCTCATACCTTGCCGAAGTAGATTGATCACTAGCGTCGTTACGACGAGTTGAAGGGTGGGCCCATGACCTTGGAGATCAAGCCGATCGGGGAAGTGGTCACTGGCCGCATCGAGGTGGCCGATGACTACTGGGGCGGCGTCAAGTCCGTGATCCAGCTCGACCAGGCCGAGTTTCCCATCGAATCCGTAAAGGGCCTCGACGAGTTCTCCCACCTGGTGGTGGTGTGGCACTTCAACTTTGCCTCACCCGAAGATGTCGAGTATCACGCGCGGAGCCCGCGCGGGAACACGCAGTGGCCCGCGACCGGCCCCTTCGCGCACCGTAATCATCGACGCCCCAACCAACTGGCACAGAGCTTCCCTCGGCTACTCAAGGTCGATGGACTCAAATTGCACGTGACCGACCTGGACGCAGTGGTCGGCTCGAAGGTCTACGACCTGTCGCCGTACTTCGCCGAGATGGGCCCGCGAGGCACGGTCCGCGAACCCGCCTGGCCTGGCGAGATGCTGGCCGACTACTGGTCAAGCAAGGCGTAATCACCGCGTAGCCGGGACTGACGTCGCTTTCTCGATCCGGAGCGACCGTGCTCTGCACTGTCGTCCAGATCCTCCTGGTAGACGACGGCGACGGCGCGCATGCCGATGGCTTCGTAGAAGGCTTGGCCACCGTGGTTGCAGGGCGAGCAGTGGGCGATGAGCGGCCCGAGTTCTCGCTCCTGTGCCCACACGCGGACGTAGCCGACCAAGGCGCGACCCTCGCCGCTGTCGCGATGCTCGGGATCGAGCCACATCTCGTGACCACAGTCACCTCCAGGATGCTTCCGCCCTCACCTGCACAGCCGACGAGCACGCCGTCGACCTCAACAAAGATCGCGCACAGGCCGTTGAAGTGGTGATCGAGAAGAAACGTCCTAGTCGAGACGCCGCCTCCAAGCCTCCGGCCAAGAGACCGAGTCGCGGCCGTTCGGCGGCGCTTGGGCCCGCGTGCACCGCCGCGTCGCCCGACCGGAGCGTGGCCATCGCTCGCCCGTGCATGTCAGTGGCCATCGATATGGTGCCGTCGTGAAGGTGGGAAGCGAAGAGACGCGATTGATCGTTCTGCGCGGGAACAGCGCATCGGGGAAGTCTGCGATCGCTGCTGGCCTGCGCGATCGGTTCGGCCGCAACCTGGCCCTGGTCGGCCAGGACAACTTGCGCCGCATCGTGCTGCGCGAGCGCGACCGGCCCGGCGCAGCCAACATCGGCTTGATCGGCATGACAGCCCGCTATGCCCTGGACTCCGGGTTCCACACGGTCGTCGAGGGCATTCTGTACGCCGACCGGTATGCCGCGATGCTGGAAGACCTCGTGCACGACCACCGCGGCATCTCTCGGTGCTACTACCTGGACGTGCCGCTCCAGGAGACGCTGGTTCGTCACGCGATGAAGGCCGACCCGGAATACCTTGCCCAGGTCACCGACGAGCATCTGCGTGACTGGTATCGCGAGCGGGACCTGCTGCCCAGCGGCGTCGAGACCGTCATCGATGCCAACAGCGGTCTGGACGACACGGTGAAACGCATCATG
The DNA here is from genome assembly GCF_039533825.1 of Streptomyces rectiviolaceus. Taxonomy (NCBI): domain Bacteria; kingdom Bacillati; phylum Actinomycetota; class Actinomycetes; order Kitasatosporales; family Streptomycetaceae; genus Streptomyces; species Streptomyces rectiviolaceus. The sequence continues at coordinate 75,729 of NZ_BAAAUG010000010.1, read as the reverse complement.
CGTGGGACGGGCCTGGACAAGGTGCCAGCCATCGACCGCTGAGGACGCTCGGCCAGGCTGTCAGCAGCACCAAGGGTCGGCTTCGCGGAGCCGGGCGGATTCCCTTCAACGCCCGCAGTGCGGGCAGCGGCGACTACGTACTCCGCGGGTGCCGATGTCTATCCCGTCCTCTCGCATCCGCGTCAGATGGAGGCTTGCGGTGGACGGAGAGATGCCGACGGCCCCTGCGAGTTCACGCACGGATGGCTCCTCGCCGTATTCGGCGATCCATGCACGCTGCTTACGCAGCAGTTCATGGCTCCGCTCAGCGGCAGGCTTCCGTACGGCCCGTGTCACGAGCCCGCCTCTGTCTGGGTGCGGGCGATCTCCTTGAGAGCCATCCGGGCGGCAGGCGTTCCGGCAGGCGTCTTCCAGAAGGGATGCCCCGCGACGCGGCGGGAAAGTTCCAGCAGGCGACGACGTCGCGCAGCCGTCTGCGCCCCGGCGGGGTCAACTGCCAGTTCGTCGTAGGTCAGGTACCAGGCGATCTGATCCTTCAGAAGGTCACTGGGGAAGCGGTCACGGTCCATATCCTTTAATAGATCACACGTTCGATTCCCGAGCAAAGAACCGCGCCTCATCTGCGGTCGGGTGTTGTGACTGAGCGCCCCAGTTGGTTCTGGCCGCGCTTCCGTGACGGCTACGCCAGACAGGGGGCCTGCGTCCAAGCCGGCCAGTAGAGCGCAGTGTTCTCGAAGGCCGGCAATCTCGTCGGGGCGACGTTCCACACCCCAGGATGCGGTGCGCCCAGGTGTCCGATCAGGATGCTTCCATTGCGGCGCGCGCCGCCTCGACGAAGCGAGCGTGCGCGTCCGCGTCACCGCAGGTGATGCGCCATAGGCACCGGTTAGCCTTCTTCGCCGCGTCCAATACGCCCTGGGCCGCTTCAGCAGTGGCAGGCGGCCCTTCAAGGACGACGACACGAACACTGTGCATGAGAGGGTCGTAGGCTTCGCGTAGCTCTGAACGCAGTTCCTCGAGGCGGGTCAGCTGCTGGTCCGGGTCGGCGATCTTCCTCGTTCCACTTGAGGTAGCCCGCCATCCCCTCAGCCGCCGGTATGCCTACGGCAGCAGTTCAGCTGGGGGTTCCTCCGGCGCATCGTGTACTTGCGGAGGGTCCGTGTGCACGCGGGTGGCATACGGAGAAGCGGGCCGTCGCACCCGTGACGGCTCAGGGTGCTCCTCGTCCTCAGGCGGTAGGGCGTTCGGTCCGGTTCGCGCTGACATCTCGCTTCGAAGGCCAGCTTCTCGGTAGGCCGCACCATTGGCGGTGCCACGTGCAGAGACGGCCTCGGCGCGCAGCTGCTTGGCGCCGTGGTTGTCCTTCTCCTGGGCCCGTCGAAGGAGGTCCGTCGTCTCTTCCTCCGGCGTGTTCGCCTCGGTGAGCACGGCTTCGAATTCACCGGCGGGGCCTGCGGCCTCGGTCAGGTCGCGGAGCTGCTTGTGCAGCTGCTCCAGTTCGCGCCCGGCCGATTCGTATCCGCCAAGTAGTTCGTCACGGTCGGCCTCGACCCTGCCTCGGGCATCCCCGCGCAACTCTGGCCGTCCGAAACGGCCGGTGGCGGTCAGCTGCTGTTCGACCCCTTCCAGTCGTTCTTCGAAATCGCGCAGACCAGCGGTCCGTTCGGCGATCACCCCGCTCAGCGTTCGAACGTAGCGGATCGTCTCAGCACGCTGGGCGACGTCTTGGTGTCGACGGTGGAGGGCGAGCACGTTCGGGCCAGTTCCTGCTGCGGCGAGTTGCCCGGCGCGGTCGGCTGCCGTCTCCGCCCTTTCGGCTGCCGTCCGGGTGGCGCGGGCAGCCGTGGCAGCCTTGCGAATTGCGTCGCGCAGGGCCGCGTTGCTGAGGTGTGCATATGGGCGGTCAGTTGTCGGCGCGGTGTCCGGGGCCGGTGGGGCGGTCCGTTCAGCTGCGCTTAGGGTGCTTCGGTCCTCGGGCTGCGGTGCGTCCTCGGGGCCGTCCGCGTCGTTCGGGTCGCCGGTTCCGGGAGCGCGCGGGGTTGGCAGATCGGCTACAGCCCGACGGACGTGAGCGGGGACCGCGTTCTTCGGGAGTTCAGTGAGGATCATGCGTTCCTCGGTACCGCTCTCGATCTCGCGGATGAGGCCCGCGACAGCCCGGTCAAGCTGCTCCTGCTCGGTGAGCGCGTCGCCTCCGCGGGCACGGTCGGCGTCGGCTTCGTAGACGGACAGCGGCAGAAAGAGATGGGACTCCTTCTTGTCGCGGCTCATCATCGTGTAGAGCGCATTGGCCTGGGCGCCTGGACCGTAGACCAGGGCTTCTTGGACACTCAACCCTTGAGACTTGTGGCCGGTGATCGCGTACCCGAGGCTGAGTCCGCCCTGTGCGATGTAGTCGGCGTCGACCCATTCGGCAACGTCTCGGTGGCCGTCGGCGGTCTTCTCGCGCCACTCGACCTGGACTCGGCGCTCCTCATCCACGGCTCGCACGATTCCGCGGTAGCCGTTCAGCACGTCTTCGTTCTTGCCTCGGCTCCTCTTACCCCGGTAGTCATTGGTCCGAAGCAGGACCTGGTCCCCGACGGACAGCGTCAGTTCGCCGCCACCGGGGAGGGCGTAGACGTGTTCCGGGCCGGTGAGATCACCGCTCGCCTTCCGCAGGGCGCGGGCGCCGAGATTCAGTTCCTCCACGATCTCGTTGGTGGCGGCGAGCATCAGCAGATGCTGCACAGCGGTGTGGTCGTCGGTGTGCGCAGAGCGCCTGTCGGCCCAGACGGTGAGCATCGCGGCGAGGGTGGCGTCCTTGTCCGCGAGGGCGTGCACGCGGCCGGTTCCAGCGAAGGTGCGCAGGGCTTCCACACGGTTGTCGTCGCGCCACAGTTCCAGGGCGCGGCGCTCGATCGCGTCCTTCTGCCGGAAGTTCTGGTTGAGGGTGAGTCCGCCGACGATGTGGTGCACGGCGGCGAAGCTGCCGCCGATGCCGGGCGAGTGCAGCTGCTTCGGGTCCCCGATACCGACGACCTTCGTGCCGGTCTTGGCGGCGTGGGTGAGGAGTTCGGCGATGTCGCGGTCATCGCACATCGCGGCTTCGTCCACAACGAGCACGTCCACGCCGGTGAGACCGGCGCCGCCGGTGCGGATGCCGGTGAGCCAGGACGCGAGTGTGCGGGAGGTGATCCCTGCTTCGGCCTTGAGGTTCGCGGCGGCGACGGCGGCCGTACTGGCTCCGGCGATGACGAGTCCGTGGGCCTCCCATGCCTGCCGGGCGGTGTCCATGATCGTGGTTTTGCCCGATCCGGCGACGCCCTCCACGGCGTCGATGCCGTGTCCGGCGGTCAGCAACCGGTCGAGGACCGCGCGCTGTTCGTCGGAGAACGTGAAGGTGCCGCCGTGCTGTGCCTCGACAGTGGACAGGGTCATGTCGACCGTGTCGCGGCTGATGACAGCTGCCTGTGTGTCGAGACGGTTCGTTGCCTCGGAGACGATCAGCGTCTCCGCGGCCACCACGTCCGCCGTCGTGTAGCGGTCGGCGTGTGCGAAGTGCTGGGCACCCTTCGGGTCCAGCTTGACCGCGTACCCCGCGTGCCGGAGCACCGAGTCGGTGAGGCGTTCAGCTTCCTCGGCGTCGGCGACTCCGTACGGAAGTGCGTCCAGGACGGCGGCGATGGCAGCGGCGTGGGTGAAGTCCTTGGAGTGGCTGGTCAGGCCGGTCTTCGGGTCGAAGATCGCGGTGCACAGCTCGTCCAGGCCGGGGTTCTGCCGCGAACTGCCCTGCTGCATCGCGCTGGCCGCAATGGCGTCGGGGTCGTCGCCTGCGGCGCGGCCTTCGGCCTGCCAGTAGTCGCGTAGGACGTCGTCCCCGACGCCCGTGGCTTCGCCGTTCTTCGCGGCCTTGGAGGCGGTGGAGGCTGCGGTGCGCTCGCGGGCGGTGGCGCTGTCGTAGTCGATGCCCAGCTTGGTCAGCAGGTCACGGACCTGACTGTCCCTCTTACTGAAGAGACGGATGGTGGCCTCGGGGATCGCCGCGATTTCCCATGCGCCGGTCCGCTCTTCGCGGCGGAAGGACATGCCGAACTCGTCGGTCAACTCGCGTCGGATACGAGCGTTCATGAGGGACTGGGTGGCGCGGGTGTGCCGGTGAAGGTCGCGGCCCCCGCCGGCCATGGTGGACCACTTGCCGTCGGTGCCCTTGACCATGTTGGCCAGGGTGAAGTGCAGGTGGAAATGAGGGTCGCCGTACGGGGCACCGTCCACGGGCCGGGCAGCGCGGTGCACCATCATCCAGCCAGAGAACCCGCTCGTCTTCATGGTCTCCGCCGCATCACCGTCGCCGTGGTGGCCGCGCATGGCGTACGCGGTCCATCGCTCCAGGGCGCTGATGGACTCGCGGCCAGCGGAGGTGTAGATGCCCTCTACCTGGGCGGCGATCTCCTCGGGGGCGTAGGCGAGGAACGCGCTCTTGGACTTCGCGAGGTCCAAGGTGACGTCGGCGCCGAAGTTGCCGACCTGTACCCGCCCTTCGAGGAGGGCGGCCTTAATCTCCTCGGCATCCCATACGTCCTCGGGTGCAAGTCCTGCCGCCCTGGCCATGGCGACCGCTTCGCGGACGTCCATGGGCAGGTCCCGAAGTCGGCGTTCGCCCTCGCCCGCGGTCTGGACGTACCGGCGCTTCATGGACGCAGCGGAGAACAAATCGCCGGGTCGTTGACCGGTTTCGGTGGCTCGGGTTTCGACGGCACGCAGGAGGGCGCGGGCGTCCACGTGCCCGCCTGCCTCGGCGGCGACGGCCTTCTCCAGCGCGTCTTCGCCGTAGAGGGCGACGGCGTCGATGCTGACGGCGTCGGCGAGTTTGAGCAGGGTGGAGGCCGGGACTCGGTGGGACTCCCCGAACCGCTTGAGCTGGCTCTCCATCCTGCGGAAGGCGTCCTGCTTCCGCTTGGAGTCCAGCATCGTCACCGGGTTCACGCTTCGTTCGGCGGCGGCGCGGCGGATGGCACGGGCCAGCGGAGCGGCGGGGAGCTTCGCGGTCGGCGCGATGGCGAGCTTGGGGTCTACGAGGGTCTGCCCGGTCCGGGGGTCCTCGCCGTGCATGAGGCGGCGGGCGGCCTGGAAGCGCTCGGGGTGCAGCACGCTGCCGGGAGTGATGTCGAACTCGTTGAGCCCGTTGCCGATCCACACCAACGGGCGTTCGCTGGCGTCCAGGTGGTAGTCCACCTGTCCATCAGCGGCCGGTCGGGGAAGTGCCTGCTCGCCGTATAGGTCGCGGGCGTCGAGACCGGCTGAGGCGGCGACTTCGACGGCGTCGAACCCGGTGAACCGCGCGGCACCCTTGCTGCGGATCAGTCCGCGGGCGCGGAAGAAAGCGCGCTTGGCCTCGCGGGAACCGAGCAACGAGGCGACAGGGGCGCCAGTCGTTTCGGCCTTGGCCTCGATGGCGGCTACGAGAGGAGCAGCGTCGACGGTGGTGGACTTCCCGCAGCCGTGACCGCCGGTAAGGCGGTACTCAACCTGCTCGTCGGACGGGCCGATCATGGTCGTATGCCCCATCGGCCCGCTCACCCCCCGCTCTCAATGGGTCAGACTCGGTCATCTTTGCCGATTGTATCGTCACGAAGTGACGATACCTTGGTCCTCAAAATTCAAGATCATGATCAACGGGAGGGGATCTCGGGCACTCGGATCTGTCCTGTGAGGCTGAACTTTTCGTTTTGCAGCTTTACTCTGCGTGGGATCTTGCGTTGTGCAGAGTGACCTTGCGTCGCGGGGCGGAGTTAGCTGGTCGTGGTACGTGAGTTAGGGGTGCTGCCGGACGGTGTCGCCGGGCCACTGGCGGAGGGGTTCGAGGTCGCGTACATCGACCGGGGCGGGTCGGAGCTTCGGCGTCCGCTGGCGGATGTGTGGGCGGTGCGGTTCGCGTGTCAATTCCTCATACGGGTGGTTACGCCGCTTCCTGGAGTGAGCAGTGATGCTCCTGCCCGGGTGCGACGCCCCGGGCCCACCCGAACGAGGAGTGACTGTGCGAGCTTTACGACGAGCCCCTGCGCTGGGGACCGCATCGGCTGTGGCGGCCGTCCTGCTGGGAACGGCCCTCTCCCCAGCGGCACAGGCTGCGCCCGCTGCCCCAGGGGATTCGGTGACGTGCGCGGGCGGCGTCTCCAGCACCTCGATCAAACCCGGGCTCGGCATCGGTGACCGGCAACAAAGCGTGTACACCGAAGCAACCACCACGGGCTGCCACGGCTCGGACATCGTTGCGGCGACCCTGAGCGTCGACGGGCAGGGCAAGGGCTCATGCGTGCCCAACCTGGGCATCCCCAACGGGGAAGCGCAAGGGAGGGTGCGGTGGACCACAACCAGTGGACAGGAGTCCACAAGCACCCTGCAGGGCACCTTCAAATTCACCATCACCGGATGGACCCTTGCCGGGGTGGTCACCGAGGGCACGTTCAAGGGCCAGCGTGTGAGCGCGAGCACCAGTAACGACATCGCGAGCAATACCGATGCCATGGCTGCGTGCTTCCTGGGAGGCTTCACGAACGCCAGCGGCACGCTGGATCAACTGGCCGTCGCCGAAGCCTAGATCCCGCCTCCTCGCCCCGGTCGAATCAGACAGGGACAGGGGCGAGGAGGATTCCGGCCCGGTGGACGACGTCGGCGTGCCGACCCTTACCACCAGACCACGCACCCGGCCCGGCCTTGGGTAGAGCCGGGTCGCTTTCGCCGCAGCGGCCCCGCCCCCTCCCTCTCTGACAGCTCAACCTGTCCCCGAGAGCGAGCCACTCCCAACGAACTTGCCGACGCAGCGGACGGAAAACGCAAAGTAAGTCTGCACAGAAACGCGCTCCATCGAGCAGCCCAACTCTTCGTCCCGCAGCTAGGAAACCCGCCCGAACTCAACGAGAAACTACACAGGACAGGAGCGGCCTCGTCGCTCCTGTGGATCAGGCTCCTGGAGCCTGATCCACAGGAGGACTGTTACCTCTGCGGGAGGTGCGCTGGCTGGGGTGCCGTACGCGCTGAGGCGTTTGACGATCCGATTTCGGTGCAGCACCTACGCGGGGGCTGTGCCGTTGGCCCGCGTGTGGAGCAGGCCCCGAATCCGGCGGCTCCCGCCGGTTCGCCGAGTTGTCCAGCCCGTACTGGGTGGCCTCGGACTCCCCGGCGTACCGGGGGGCGACGCGAAGAGCCGGTTCGGACCGGGCGTCAGACTCCGCCCCCGTACCCGAGCGATCGGCCGGAGGGCGGAGCGGGCTCCCGACCGGTGGGGGCTCGTAGCCGCTGATCTGTCGCCTGCGGTCGGGTCGGCGGTCTTGGTTGGGCCCTGCCCGGCCCGCAAACGCCTGGTGACATGACGAAGGTCCCCGCTCCGGGGTCGGAGCGGGGACCTTCGTCATGCTGGCCGTGCGGCTCGGCCGACGGCTACGTGTTCAGGGGCCACTCGCCGAACGGCACCGGCGCCTGACCGTTTGCTTCGCGCACGGCTTCCTCCGTACCGCACGTGGTGCAGATGAAGACCTCGCGGTCGACGGTCATCCGGGAACGCGCGCGCCGTTCACCGAGCGGGCCGCCGCAGCGCGGACAACGGGTGTCAGGCACAGGTCACTCCTCGGGGTTCTCGCGGGCGGACTTGAGAATCAGATTCCAGGTCGGGCGGGAGTAGGTCTTCTCCGTCTGCCCCTGAAGCTCGGGGATCAGGTCAGCGTTCTTCGCCCCGGGGTTCGCCGCGATGGCCTGCCGGGCAAGAGTCAGCCGCTCGTCTCCCTGGTAGGGGTAGGCCAGTCCGCGGCGGCCGGTGGGCCGTCCGCCGGCGTGCCCGCGGCCCTTCCGGTCCGCGAGGTACTGCCACAGCCTCCAGCGCTTCCACTTCGGGCGTCGTCGGGTCGGAAGCTCATCCCAGCCGTCCGGGTCGGGCCACCCCTCCGGCGGGTTCTTGACGTAGTGGGAGACGGTGGCGGAGTCGGCGAACCCGCAGACTTTCGCCGCTTCGGCCGGGCCCACCATTTCCTCGGGGTCGCCGTCGAGCTTCGGCGGGTTCGTGGTGTTCGCGGCGGCACGCTGTCGCTGAAGCTCGTGGTGCCACTTCGCCCAAACGTCGCCATCCCAGTGCATGACGCCGTCGATGGTCTCCGCGACGGGCGGGTGCCCGTTGCTCTCCCGGTCGGTCCAGAGGTTCTGAAGGGTCGGCTCGCTGATGCCGTGGACCTTGCGCAGGTCTGCGCGTGAGTAGAGCGTGCGGCCGGTCTTGGAGGACACGGTCGTCTCCTGTTCTTGGTCGGGGTCGTGACCGCTCGGCGCGGTCACGGGATGTCGTCCGGGTCCGGGGCCGGCGTCCACGTACGGCTGCCTGCCGGTTCGAGCCGGGTGAGGGTGGCTATGTCGGCCAAGGGGACGGCGGCGGCCCAGTCGGCGCGGCCGGGGTGGTCGACGGGCAGGTTGAGCACGAGGTGCCGGCCGGTCGGGGGGAAGTCCTCGACGATGACGAAGGTGTCGGCCTGATCAGCGCCGATGCTGTTACCCCCCTTGAGCTGGGCGATGTCGCCGGGCTGGGGACAGTCGGGGTGTCGGTCACATAGCATGGTGTGGTCTTTCTGGTGAGAGAGACACCGACGGCCAGCGCCTTGTTGCCCTTGTGCGCTGGCCGTCATCTGTTGTCTGGGGTGCGTCGCGCCCCGTGGGACGCGCGGCCGGTCGGAGGTTGCCCGCTCCGCTCGCGGCGGAGTAATTAAACCACCTTTGGGTTTAGCCGGGTGGGGCCCTGATCCGGAGGACGGCGGTCATCAGAAGAGGGCTCCCTGATCTGTGGGGTGTCGACCCCGGTTGCTCCGTGGCCGGGTTACGCGGAGTTCGTAGCGGGGGCGTCCGGCGTGCGGTGGAAGATGAGCTTCGCGGCGGTGACGGCTCCAGGCCACGACGGGGGCGCCCTGGTCGATCCAGCCCACCGGGTACCGGGCGATGAGCTGAGCCCAGCGGCTCCGGCTCCGCGGGACGGCCCACCGGTACTCGACCGTGGTGATCGGCGGCAGCGTCCGCCAGCCGGGGAAGCAGTGGTCGTGCGCGTCCTCCACCGCCTCGTTGTCACCGTCCCCGAACCCGTCGCCGGAGTGCACGGGGCCTTCCCACTCGCACGCGAGACACCCGCCGCGGAACTCCTGCTCGTCCCCCCCGGCCGCCGGTCGGCCGACTGCGGGAGAGCAGGGTCGGGGTGTGGCGTGCGGGCGGGTCCAGCTCGTGGCCGAGGTCGCAGTACGCGCCGCCGGGGTGTCCGGGCTGGATGTGCCACGCCTGCCCGGCGCTCTTGGGGCGGTGGCGCGTCCGCGCATTGCGCACCCGCCAATAGTGCGTTTGCCGTGCCCGTGCTCCAGTCGGCTCGGCGACGGTCACGACTTCCTGCTTCCGGCGGCGAGGACTTCGCGGAGCGGATCAGCGAGCACAGCCTGTTCGTCGGGGGCGTCGAGGAACCGCGGCCCGTACGCACGGCGCACGGCCCGGCGGGCGTCCTGGTGGCGGTCGAGCTCCGGGTAGTACGGCGACCGGTCGAGCACGTCATAGCCGTGCTGGGTGAGCACGTCGGCAATGAGCGACCGGACCTGTACTGGGTCGAGGGCGGAGAGGTCCGATTCCCCCGGAGCCGCGAGGAGTACGCGGATCAGCTCGGTCGCGCTGAGCCGGGGGTGGAGGGGAACGCTGAGCCGGTGGACGCCGTCCCGGCTGGGGGTGGCGGCTCCTCGGCGGCTCGGTGTCCTGGTGGTGCTGCGGTCTTCTGTCGTCTCGTCCATCGTGTGGGCCTTCGATGACTCGGGATGCTGGCAGGCGGCGGGGTCAGAACAGGGCGTGTTCGGCACGGGCGGCGGCAGCGCGGAACGCGCGGGCAGCGTCGGCGGCGGTACGGCCGGGCTCGGCGCTCCACCGGTCGATGACCTCGCGGTGCCGGGCCTTGGCGGCGGCGGGGTCGTCGGCGTCGACGGGGTGACCGGTGACGGTTTCCGCGAGGATGCCGTACGCCTGGTCACGGGCACGGTCGATGCGGTCCCAGTCGTACGTCCGGCCGGCGGCGACTTCGAGGGCGCCGCGCGGCCAGCACGGCAACGTGGCCGTACGGCCCGGACCGGCGAACAGGCGCGGGCCCTGGTGGATGCCGACGTGTTCGATGTGGCGGGCTGCCCATTCCAGGATCGCGGCCGGAGTGTCCGCGATGACGATGCTTTCGGGGGTGTGGTGGGTCGGCACGGTGCTCCCTTCGGGAAAGCGGGGGCGGCGGCGCGCTGCCGCCGCCCCCCCCGGTCGGTCTGCTAGTGGTAGGCGGGGATCAGTCGGCGGACCTTGTCCTCTCCGATGCACCCGCCCTTGTGACGGCGCGGGCTCGGCGGCTCTCCGTTGCGCCCGCGCAAGTGGCTCCAGAACTTCGGGCCTTGCCAGTCACACAATTCGCAGCTGAGGAACCAGTGGTTATCGCTGCCGGGGAACCCTGTGAGGACTGCCCGCCAGTGGTGGGCCGCGAGTCCCGCGAACGCGATCTGCGCGCCCTTGATGTTGCGATCGTTGACCGGCATCCGCGGGTGCAGGAGAGGCACCGGCCCGCACAACGGCGTGGGGGCCTCGGCGAGCACCTGGTCCAGGGGGACTGCGCCGATCCGCCCGGCGGCGTACTCCTCCGCGAGATGGGCGGCGGCCATGTCGGTGCCGGGGGTGCCCTTCGGCGGGCGACGGAGGTTGTGTTCGCCCTCGGTGGTGAGGACGAGCCAGTCACGGTGCCACCTGTAGGCGCGGCCGATGACGTGGTCTTCACCAACGATCACGGGGTATCGGCATTGGATGTCGGGGGCGCCGACGCGGTACGTCGGGACAGTGGTGGTGCCCTCGATCGCAGGGACGATGAGCTTGCCCGCTTCGGTGTCGGGGACAGTGATGGTCGCGGGTCGTTCAAGGAGTTGCGTGGTCATGGTGGTGCCCTGTTCTGGTGAGAGAGGGGCCCGCCCCAGCGCGCTCGGCCGCCGGGGCGGGCGGGAGGCGTGGTTACGCGGCCTCGGCCGGGGCCTGCGGGGCGGCGGCCCAGTCACGGCGCGGGGTGACACCCAGGTCCGAAAGGACCGGGTCGAGACTCCCGTTGTCGGGCACCCATTCCCAGTCGGCACCTTCGATGCCGGGCCGGTCGGTCCAGGTGAGCATGTAGGAGCGGCCGGAGGTGCGGGAGTCGCCGCACACGGCCTGTGCCTCGCGACGGGTCATCGCCCACAGAGCGCGCTTGCGGGAGCGGCGGGAGTTCTTTGAGGCGATGAGCACCAGCACCATGCCCTCCTGCCGGTCCGCCCCGGCGGCGGGGGCCGACGCGGGGGTCGGCCCTTCTTCGGTGGCGTGGTGGCAGTGAGCCCAGCGACGCCCTTCCGCGTGCCACGGACTGGAGTGGCGTATCTCGGCCGCCGGTTCCAGATCTTCGACCGGCGGGGACTGCTCGGCCTGCTCCTGGTCTTCGGCGGCCTCGGCCTGGGGAGGCTGCTGCATCTCGTCGGCGCTCTTGCGCCCGGATACGTCGTCGTAGGGGGCGGTCCAGGTCCAGCCGTCGTGCCGGTTGTCCGTCGCGCGGACGATGCGCTGACCGGTGCCGTTGTGGATGTGCGGGATGGTCACGGACTTCGGGTTGACGCGCAGGACCTCGTACCAGGTGCCGCGGTAGAGAACGAAGTCTCCGCGGGTGAAGTCCGCTTTCGACCAGACCTTGAAGCCGTTGGCTTCGGCGTCCTTGATGACCTGCTGCCAGTGCTCGATTTCCTCGGTCAGCTCCTGGTGCCGGATCGTCAGCTCGGGGTCGTCGGGGTTGCGGGAGTACCCCTTAGCCGACTTGCCCGCCTGCCACTTCTCGACGGCGCGGAGGTCGGCCCGCAGCTTGTCGAGTCGACGCAGCGTGCGGCCGGGGTCCTTGCGGAACCGCTCGTAATTGGCAGCGGCCTGTGCCCGGCCGGTCCAGTGCTCGGCACGGTCGTGCTCGCCGATGCTCTTGCGCATCGCGTTGTCCATGCGCGCGTGATCACGGCGGGCGCGGTCCTCGGAGTGGTGGCCGATGAGGATGGGCTGACCGAAAGCGAACCGCTCGGATATCTCGTGGCTCGACTTCCACGCGGCCTCGGAGTTCCGGGCGGCGGTGTCGGCGTATCCACCGAACCTCTCAGCGCGGCCCTCGGCCCGCTCAACGCGGTCTTGCTCGGCCTCGGCGAACGAACGGCGGTCGGTCTCGTCGATGGTGACGGTGACCTCGAACCCCTCCGCGCGGAGACGATCGGCGAGGGCTTCCAGCATCTGTGGGGAGGTGCGCTTGTCGCGGCTGTAGGGGAGGTACCAGCACCCGAGGTCGCGCGACCACTTGGCGAGCGTGGTGTAGCCGGATGCGTAGTGGCGGGTCCGGAGAATTTCCTTCGAGCCGTCGTTCCGGCTCGTGCCCTCGATGAGGGTTCCTTCTCGGCGGGTGTGGGTGATCTTGATAGTCACTGAACTGGCCTTCTCTGGTGAGAGTTTGTGGTCCGGCCGCAGGGCGGACCTTGCGTTGGCAGCGGCGCTGCACCACCGGCGCGGGCCGTGAGGGACGATCGGCTCGCGGGTCGTCGCGCCTGCGCGGCGACAGGGGCTGTCGCGCCCCCGCGGGGCGCGTCCGCTGCGGTCCGGTGCCCGTCGTCGGTCGGCGGAGCCGCCTGCGGCGGAGTCGGCTGGCGGCGGGCACCGGACCGCAGCGGACGCCCCGAAGGGGTGTCCGCTTGGGTGCTGGGGGCCTGCCGGTCCGGAGGTGTTGCCCTCCCCCGGACCGGCGGGGCCTTGGTGTCAGCTGCGGTGGAGCGTGTGGCGGGCGGCCGTGTCTGCGTCGGTCAGTCCGGTCCGCTCGCGCCATGCCTGGCGAACGGCGGCGCGGAGCGTGTCCCCGTCGTCGTAGGCAAACCGTCCCCGTCGCAGGCTGCGGACGATGTCGCGGAACGTGTCGCCGTGCATCGTGGTCAGCGTGTCGTCCAGCGGGGTCAGCTCGTGCGGGAACATCGCCTGGACGCTGTCGCCGGGCTGCGGGGCTCCGAGGGTGAAGTACCAGACGACGACCATGGTGGCCTCGTCCGCGAATTCCGGCCCGCCGAACGGGCCGACGACGACGGCGGGGCGGGTGTCGAGCTGGTGGCCCCGGAACCAGGGTCCGCCGATCACGAGCGCCGCGGTGGGGAAGTCCTGGACGGTGGGCTTCTGGTCGGTGGTGAGCATGTCTTGTTCCTGTCTGGTGAGAGATTCCGACGGGGTCGGTCGGCCCCGTCGGGGTGTCGGTCGGGGGGTTGCCCTCCCCCTTCCGACACCATTAATTAAACCATGTTCTTGGGTCTAGGTCAACCGGTCACGGCAAGTTCGCGGCGGCGTTCGGCGGCCGTCGTGACGGCGCGGGCGATGGCGCGGCCGGTCTCGATGACCCGGACGGCGGACTCATGTACCGGGGGCTTCTTGTCCTGGGTGATGATGCCCGCGAGCGGCGGCATGACGGCGGGGCCCGGAGCGATGTTCAGGATGAGCGCGGCGACGTGGGCGGCTGAGGCGACCTCGGCGGCGTGCTGGCCGGGAAGGGGGGCGTCTGCCTCGGTGATGCGTCGCCACGCGTGGCCGTACAGCAGGATGCGGACGGCGTTGTCGGGGGCTTCCTGGGTGAAGTCGAACCCTCCGGCCTGCTCCGGGTCCTCGTGGTACTGGTCGCGATACTGGTTCACCAGGACATCGCGGATGACCTCGGCGGCGAGCGGGGCGGCAGCGGGTGGCTCGTAGGCGTCGCCGTCGGTCTGGCTGATGTCGAATACCGGCCCGGCCTTGAAGCCGGACACCTTGCGCGTCTCGCCCTCGGCGGTCTCGCTGGCGGCGTCTCGCTGCCCGCCGTCGGCGGCTGCGGCCGTGGCCTCCTGGGCTCCCTCGGGTCGCCGCTTGATCGGCGTCCAGATGCGGAGGGAGGTGGAGCCCTTGACCGGGAAGCGTCCGGCCTTTCGCCAGTCTCCGGAGCTGAGTACGTGGGTGGCGTTGGGGTGCTGGGCGGCGATGGCGATGCAGTTGGTGGGGCTACGGTCGTCGCGGTCCGGGTGGGTCAGGTTCGCGGCCGTGCGCATGACGGTGGCCCAGAATTCTTCGCTGGCGACCATCGCGCCGTATGCGCGATCCATGATGGCTTCGAGTTCACCGCGCATCTTGGCGGAGTAGACCCGGCGCTCTTCGTCGGTCATCTTCGGCTTGCGGGGCATGTCTCGGTCCTCCTGGTGAGAGATAGGCGTCCGGGGCCGGCTTGGCCTCACGGGGTCGGTCGGGGGTTGCCCTCCCCTTCCGGCACCATTAATTAAACCATGTTTCTGAGTGATCGGCAACCCTTAAATCCAGTACAACCCCGCTTCGTCACTCACGGCCCGGTATGCGGCTATGACCTCATCCTCTACCTGTGTCCAGTGTTCGAGGATATCGGGGGCGGTCTTCTTATCGCTGGCTGCACGCTTGGCCCTGCGCCACTCAATGGCGATTTTGAGTGTGCGGAGTTGGGAACGGGTCAATTCCCATCGACCAGAGTCCGGGAGCTGATCGCCGTAAGCCATTGCCACGGCGTTGTTGATGTGTTCGGTACCGGACCACACATTCTGTGTGGCCTGGAGAGCAAGGGCGCGTTTGAGGGTGCACCGGAGGTGCGGGGCCTGAACGATCCATTGCGGCTCGATGGTGAATATGTCGGCGCTCATCGTGGTGCCTTTCGTGTGTGTGTGGGGGGGCGGCGCGCTGCGGGTGCGCGCCGCCGGGAAACGTAGGGGAGGTCGGTGACTCCCGCACGGCCAGGGCCTGCTACGCGGCGACCGGTTCGCGTGCGGCGACGCGGCACCGGGTGAGCACGGTCTGTGCGGTCTCGCCGTAGATGCTGTGGTCCTTGACCGTGCCGGTCAGCTCGACCTCCTCGCCCTGGTCGGGGACGTCGGCGGCGCTGCTGAACCAGACGAACACGTTGCCCTGCGGGTCCTGGAACTTCACCAGTCGGCGGCGCTGGGTGTGGTAGCCGTACGTCCGGCCCTCCAGCTCGATCACGGTGGTGACGGTGGCGGGGGTGGTGATGCGCTCGCCCACAGTGCCCTGCGGCTTGCTGTTCTGGGCGGCCCGCTCGGCGGCTTCCTTCTCCTGGTCGCGGTACCACCCCGCGATGGCGGACACGAGCGTCGGCAGGTGGCGCGGGTCGACGGTCTCGCCCTTCGCCAACTGGCCTACCTTGTGGCGGTAGTCGGAGAGGCTGCCGTATCCCTGGACGGCCCATGCCTGGACGGCGGCAGCGGTGCTCGGCGCGTCGGGGTCGGCGTCGATGGCGGCCCGCCACTCCATCGGGGCCTTGCGGTCGAAGAAGTACGCTTCGACGCCGTCGGCGGTCGGCTGGGTGTTCTTCCACTGCTCGGACCGGCTGTAGAACCGGCCTTCGGCCTTCACGATGGCGGCAGTCACCCGCAGGACCTCGATCACGGGGACGCGGAGATCGGCCGGGATGCCGCCCTCTTCGCCGTCCCAATCGGAGTCCTTCAGCGTGCCGAACCGCCACAACGCCTCCAATCCCTTGATCGGCAGACCGGTGTACGGCTCCACACACGTCGTGCCCAACTGCCGCATCTCGCCGTTCTCGTGGCGGGCGAGATAGGTGGCGGTGCGGTGACGGGACACGGCGCACCCGTGGCAGAAGTTCTCGATAGCGCGGTACTGGCGCGCGGCCTCGGCGTCCTGCTCGGGCAGACCGGGGAACAGGCTGGTGATCGTCTCGCCCTCCTCGTCGTGGTCCAAGCGGGCGATGACGGTCCAGCCGTGGTGACGGGGGATGTCACCGGAGATCGTCACGGTGACGGTGGGGCGCTTACCGATCAGACGGCCGTCAATGTCGTGGTAGTCGGCCAGGAACGGCGCGGAGATGTCGAGTGCGTACGCGGTGAGGTGGTGGACGGCGGCTCGGGCGTTGGTGGCCTCGACAAGCTGACGGACGCGGGACTGGGCCGTGGCGGGGATGGAAAACCGCATGGCTGCGCTGGTCATCGTGGGTGCTCCTGCTGGTGAGAGAGGAATCGAGGGCCCGGCCGGGCGGGTTGCCCTCCGCGTGCGGCCGGGGGTCGGGCCAGATGGCGGCCCGTGGTGTCGGAGGGGGGTTGCCCTCCCCCTCCGACACCATTAATTAAACCATGTTTTGCGATGCGGGGCAAACATCCCGGACGGGGATGTCCAGTGCGGCGCGGTCGCGCAGGAACGCGGCGAACAGAGCGGCGGTGTAGCTGTCGGCGGTGCCGTACGTGCGGCGGCAGTCCAGCGCGCCGATGCGTTCGCCCCGGTGGTGGACGGGGAACGGCTGGCCGGAGTCCGGGATGGCGAGTGCGTACAGTCCGCGCGGGGTGTCCACGCGCAGGACGACGGCGGTGGTCTCGTGGTCGTAGGCGGCGGACCAGCGGGCGGGCCCGATGCCGAACTCCGCAAGTCCGCCCGCGATGGCGCGGGCCTGCATGATGTCGGCGGTGGTTCCGGGGTCGGGCTCGGCGGGGGCGGGGACGCATCCGCAACCGTGGTCATCGGCGTGGGTCTCGAACAGAGCTGTACGGGTCACAGTGGGGCTCCAGGGGGTGGCCGGGGGCGGGGAGTTCCCGCCCCCGGCGCCGGGCGGCTGAGGTGGTTAGGCGGCGGCTTCGTCGTCGCTGGCCGGGTCGTCGGCCTCTTCGGCCTCCGGCTCGCCCGCCTCCTCGTCAGTGCCGGGCTCCTGCTCGGCCTCCGGCTCACTGCCGGAAGTGATCGCGCGAGGCTTCTTCTTCGACGGGTCGTAGGGCTCATCGTCCACAACCGACTGCTCAATGGGCGTGAGCGGGTACCCGAGGGACGCGAGCACCTGGAACCACCGGCCGGTGGGCTTCCGCGTCCACGGGGCGCGCTGGCTGTCCGTCCTCCACGCCGACCGGTTCGCGCACTTCTCCCGTACGGCGGCAATGGCGGCGAACTGGAGCTGCGGGGCCCGGCGCGGGTCCTTGGCGACGTGCCCGGCGAAGCTGCCCCGATCCTTGGCCTGCTCGGCGTTCAGGCCCAGGAAGGCGGCCAGGATCTCGGTCGTCGGCTCCTTGTTCAGGTCGTCGCAGATTCCCCAACTGCCGTTCAGCAGAGCATTATTCACGTGCCAGATCAGGGTGTTGGTCGTGGTCTTGGGGAGGTTGCGCCGCTTGATCAGGTCGGTGATCCACTTCCGGCGCAGGGCCTCGGCCGCGTCCCAGTCGATGTTCCCCTTCTTCACGGCGGCGCGGGCGGCGCGCTCGGCCTCCACCTGGGCGGCGGTCTTCGTGCCGCCGGTGCCGCTGCTGCCCTCGGGCACCGTGTGCCCGTACAGGCCGGGGGCGGAGCAGTAGGGCTCGTACCGATCGCCCCGCCGCTCGTCGAACACCCACACCTGCCCCTTGCACTCGGCGTGCTCCTCGGTGCTGATGCCGCGCAGTCGCCACACGGGCATAGCCCGCTCGGACAGCTCCTCGGCGTCCCTGATCTTTTGCCCGGCCGTCTCCAGCTCCGCGCGGTGCGCCTCGGCCTTGATCCGCTTGTCTCGCTTGGTCCGCTCGATGGCAATGGCCCAGTCAACGTCTCCCTCGTCGGCGTCGTCCTCGGCGGCGGCCTCGGTGATCGCGGCGAGCGCTTCGGCGTCGTCGGCGAACTCCGAGAGCGCGGCCAGGTGCTCGAACGTCCACTCGTAGCTGCCCGCGCCACTGGCGGCGGCGCTCAGCTTCTCGTCGGACCTGACCTTGACCAGCGTCTTGACGTCCTTCTGTCGAACGCCTGCGGCTTTGGCGATGCGGCCGACCTGCGCGCCCGCTTCGGCGGCGCTGAACATGGCCTGGTTCATCTCGGACGTGGTGAGGCTCTTACGGTGCTGAGCGGTCGTGATCATGTCGAGGAACTGCCCGGCCGCGTCGCGGTCGTCGTCCTCCCACTCGTACGGCAGGTGGGTAAGGCCCGCGTCCATCGCTGCGTGGTAGCGGCGGTTTCCGTCGTTGACCTGGAGGACTCCGCCGTCGAGCCGCTGGATCTTGACGGGGATGCGGCACCCCTCGGCGCGGAGCGATTCCACGAACGGCGCGTTGAGGTCGAGATCTTCACGGGCGTTCTTCGCGTGCGGGGTGAGCGCGTCGATCCGGATGACGGGGCGGGGCGTGACCGGCACGGTCTCCAGCCCTGCGGCGACGGCGGCGGCCAGCCGCTGGAACCCGTCGATGATCTGCGGCACGTCGCCGTTGGTGCGCACAACGCACAGCGGCTCCACGACGCCGTTGTCCTTCACGTCGGCCAGCAGATCAGCCGGGGCCTCGACCTCGCGGACGTTGCCGGGGTGCGCGGCCAGCTCGGCGACCGCGAGGGTCCGCCACGGGGCAGGGGCGGTCTGGACGCCGGCCTGGGTCTTGGTGTTCGTCATCGGTCCTTCTCTTTCTGGTGAGAGTTCGTCGGGCCGTTCGGCCCGGTGAAGGTGCCGGTCGGGGGGTTGCCCTCCCCCTTCCGACACCATTAATTAAACCATGTTCTTAACGGTGGGGCAACCGGGGATACCGTGATCGCCGTCACTTGGGTGCAGGGCTGCGGCGGCGCGGATCATCGCGGCGGCCTCGGCGGTGGTCCGCTCGGGCTCATCCCCCCAGCACCACAGGAGGGTGCGCCGGTAGGCGCCCTCGGACAGCTTCAGCTTTCGCCACCGGACGCCGGACACGGGGCGGCCGTTGATGTGGTTGCTGAGCACCACAAGGGAGTCGAACAGGGCGCGTTGGAAGATGTTCCACGGTTCACCGCTTACGGACCAGCAGGGCCGCACGGAGCGCACGCCGCGTTCCCACGCGTGCAGCACGGTGCACGGGGCGGTGTCGCCCATCCGACCCGGCTGCCAGAGGTGGTCACCCTGGTAGAGCCCGACGCGTTCGATGTGGACGGCGGCGGCCGTGAGGATGCGGGCGGGGGTGGCGTGCGGCTTCCGGGACGGCATCGTTTCCTCCTGGCGGTGGTTAGTGACGGTCAAGCGCTGCTGCGCTGGCCGGACTTGGCCGTGATTGTGCACTCGACGCAGTGACACGGCGTCTGCCACTGCCACCCGGACGCGCAGATGATCGAGTAGGCAAGAGCGGCGGCTTCGCTGATCCGGCCGGTGCCGGGGACCTTCGGGGTCGCGGCGGCCCACTCCTGGGGGAAGCTGTAGATCTGGAAGTAGTGGCGGCCGTCCTCGTCGGCCTTGGCGAACCTGGCCCATTCCATGTACATGCGGGGCTCCTCGGCGCTTGGGGCGGGGGCCGGGGCGGCGGGCTGCCGCCCCGGCCGGGATGCGCGGTCAGACTGCGAGTGCTCCGGCCGCCCTGGCACCGATGCGGCGGGTACCTCCAATGTCGGCGCGGTCGCCTGCGGCGGCCCCGTCGCCGTACCCGCTGCCGCTGTACGAACCGCCCCTCGTCCGGGTTCGCGGGTGCTCCTGACGAAATGCGGACTCGACCATGGCCGCACGGTCGGCAAGCACGAGTTCGCCGCTGCGGCCGGTGGCCGAGGTCTCCCCGCTTGCTGCGGCGCGGGCGGCCTTCTCGATCGCTTCGAGCCGATCAGTGACGCGCTCGATGAAACCGAGCTGCCACGAGTTCCGCCACGCTCGCGCACTGCGGACGCCGAACGGGACGATCTGTGCGCCGAGTCCGCCGAGCATCTGGAGAACGAGGGAGGTGTAAAGGATCTCGGCACGCTGAACGTCGGACTCGTACCCGATGAGGTGGACGCGGCGCACGCCCCCCGTGCCCTGCACACCCATGTGGGCGGCCTTGCATCCGACGGAATCCGCTATGAAGCACATGAGGCGGACGCGGGACATGGCCCACGGGTTGGGGAGGTCGACGTAGCGGTCCGTAATCCCGTCGCGCGACGGCTGGCCATCGCTCAACAGGGCCTCGTCAACGCCATACTTCGCCATCATCTCCATCGCCCGCTCACGGGCATTCTCGGCTTCCGCCTCGGGAGTTGCGGGGTGCTCGGCCTTGGCGAGCAGGGCCTGAATGGTGGCCAGCTTGGGGTTCACGTCAGCCTGGGGAGTTCCCATTGCTCTGCTCCTGGTGAGAGAGGTTGTCGGCGGCCGGTCGGCCTACCGGTGCCGGTCGGGGGTTGCCCTCCCCTTCCGACATCACTAATTAAACCACGTTACAGGGGTGGGGTCAACCCGGATAAGGGCTCTGACCTGGCCTTTTCTCGCCACCATCGGCCCGCATCCGCTCGGCCGGGCCCAGCCACAACGGGCCTGGGCGGGGTTCCCTCCTCGGTCGGACAGCTCCGCCGTACCAGGGTTCCGGGCGCGGTGTCCTGGCTCGCGTAGCGACCGCGTAGCGGCTTGGCCTGGACGCCGTGTCCGGAACCCTGGTACGCCCCCTGGGTGTCCGGCCGAGGAGGGAACCCCGCCTTCACCCGCACCACAACGCTCCCGCACCCGACCGACCAGCCCCCACCCCCTCCGAGAGAGGACCCGCCGGAGGCTGCCTTTCGCTCTGGCCGGCACTCAACGAACTGGTGGTTCGAGATGTCCGCGGACCTGTGCCTACGGTGCGCGCAACGAGCAGTAATTTCGAACAGAACTGGGGGCACGGGTGAGCACCAATTCGGCAGGACCGGTGAGCGCGTCGGAGCTGCGGCGGCGGGTTCGCGCTGCTGAAGCTCTGAAGGCGAAGACGCGGGAAATGGCCGCCGCGAACGCGCTGACCGCGCGTGAGGCCGCCGTGAAGGCGACTAAGGCGAAGGAGGAGGCCGACGTCATGGCGCGGGAGGCTGCTGCTGTAGTCCTGCGGCTGTTCGACAACGACGCCGAGTTGGTCTCGGAACTGCTGGGCGTCCCGGCGGAGGAGCTGGAACGCGAGGCGAAGCCTGTTACCGCCGCTCGGGCGAAGGAGATCATCGAAGCGCTGCGGGCCCGCGCCGAGCGGCCCCGTCCCACACGGGCCCGTAAGCCTCGGACGGATGCGGCGGACGCGGCTTCCTCGGCCTCGGGCAACCCGGCCCCGGTCGTCACGGCGGACAGCAGCCGGGCTGATGCCGCCTGAGAACGGCCTCGGGCCCGGACTCTTCCCGCTCGCCGCGGTGAACGGGTCCGGGCCCGTTCACGTTGATGAGCAGCTTGCCCTCATCGGTGAGCCAACGCCTGTTCGCATACCGGCGGTTGAGTGGGCGACCTGGCTGGCCGACAAGTCCGTTCAGGCCCGGTACTGGGACAAGGTCTACCGCACCTCGTCAACCGCGGACTGCTGGTTCTTCTTCGGCGGGATCTCCAGCACCGGCCACGCCAGTTTCAGGGCTGCCTCACGGCCGGGCAGGACACGACGCGGCACAGTGCCGGGCCACCTGTACGGGTACCAACTCGCGCACGGCGTCATCCCGCGACTGGGTTGGGGAACCGATAGCCCCACCGTGTGCCACACCTGCGACAACCACTCCTGCCAGCAACCAACGCACCTCCGGATGGGCACAGCGGCGGAGAACCGCGCCGAATGGCTGGCCCGCCGCAGAGACCCGGGCAGCCCCCTCGCGGACCTCCGCGGCCCGGCCGGACGCTCCCGCGCCATCGGAGCCGCGATCCGCGCCGGCAGGGAACGCTGTGAGTCCGGGATAGAGATCGGAGCCCGCATCGAGGCAGCGATGGCGGCAGGCAGGCCCCTGAGTCTTTGGTGATACGGCGCGGCCAAACTCACAAACGGCGCCTGGTCCCGCTCGGCCGGGGTCAGCTTCCGGTGCCAGCCGCGACCTTTGCCTGGCGCGCATTCACCATTCGTCCGGACCTCCGAGTCCGGTCAATCCCGTGTCGGCTTCCGACAGGTTGCCTGGCCGAGCCCGCTGCTTTCGGCGTCACATAGCCTGCGGCCATGACTGAGACACTGACGCCGACTCCCGATGATGCCTTCGAGATGCTGCTGGTAGGCAACCAGCGGTTCGTCACCGGCTCGCCGGAGCATCCCAATCAGGACGCCGCGCGCCGTACCGAGACCGCACCGGGGCAGAGCCCCTTCGCGGTGATGTTCGGGTGCTCCGATTCCCGGCTGGCCGCCGAGATCATCTTCGACCGGGGGCTGGGTGATTTGTTCGTGGTCCGCACGGCTGGGCATGTGGTCGGTTCGGAGGTGCTGGGCAGCATCGAGTACGGGGTGAGCGTGCTGGACTGCCCGCTGGTCGTGGTCCTGGGCCATGACTCGTGCGGGGCCATTGCGGCAGCCAAGGAGGCCGCCGACGGCGGCCGGGCGCCCGCCGGTTTCGTCCGTGACGTCGTCGAGCGGGTGACCCCGAGCGTGCTGGCGGCCCGCGCCGCCGGACGCGGCCAGGACGAGGAGATCCTCCACGAGCACATCCGGCACACCGTCGACCTGCTCCTTGACCGCTCCCGCGTCCTGGCCGAGCGGGTGGCCGCCGGCCGCCTCGCCGTGGTGGGGCTGTCCTACCGACTGGCCGACGGCAGCGCGCAGCTGGTCGCCTCCCACGGCCTGAGCAAGGCCGCCGCCTCCGCACGGTAGTACCCGCTGCGGGCCTGCCCCCGTCGTACGGGCGGGCCCGCGCGGTGCCGTCGGCCTTGGCTCGTCATCATGCGTCGACGAGCTGCCCGGCCCACGGAATGCGGCGAGCGGAACAGTGGAAGAATCGCGAGGGTGACCGCACGAACCCGTGACATCGAGAAGGCGGCCAGTGTGCTGCGCGCCGGCGGCCTGGTGGCCCTCCCGACCGAAACCGTCTACGGTCTGGGCGCCAACGCCGAGGACCCCGCCGCCGTCGCGCGCATCTTCCAGGTCAAGGGGCGTCCGCCCTCCCACCCTCTGATCGTCCACATGGGCGGCGCGGAGCACCTGGACGACTGGGTCGAGGGCGTGCCCGCGACGGCGCGCCTGCTGGCCGAACACTTCTGGCCGGGGCCCCTCACTCTGGTCCTGCGGCGCGGTCCCCGCGCTCCTCTTGAAGCGACGGCGGGCCTGGAGACGGTGGCCGTGCGCGTGCCCGACCACCCCGTCGCACTCGCACTGCTGTCGGCCTTCGGCGGCGGTGTTACGGCTCCGTCCGCCAACCGCTTCGGCTCGGTCAGCCCCACGAATGCGGATCACGTCCGTGCCGAGCTCGGTGACGGGGTCGACTTCGTGTTGGACGGCGGCTCCTGCGAGGTCGGCGTCGAGTCGACCATCGTCGACGCCACGGGCGAGATTCCGAGCATCCTGCGGCCCGGTGGGGTGACCGGCGAGGACCTCGAAGCGGTGCTGGGGTGCCCGCTCGCGGTTCCCTCGACGAGCCCTGTTCGGGTGCCGGGCCAGCATCCGTCCCACTACGCGCCGCGTGCACGGGTCGTCCTCGTCGAGCCGGAGAAGGTCGTCGCCGAAGCGGAGTTGGCGCAGGAGCTGGGGCACCAAGTGGGCGTCTTCCTGCCCGCCTCCTTCGCCGACGCTCCGGTGAAGGCACACGCCGTGGTGACGGTCCCCGCTTCGCTGGGCGCCTACGCGCGCGGGCTGTACGGGTCCCTGCGCGAGCTCGACCAGCAAGGGTGCGACCTCATCGTCGCGTCCTTGCCGGCGGAGGAGGGGCTGGGACTCGCGATCGGCAACCGGCTCCGCCGCGCTGCGGGGCCCCGGCCCTCCGAGACCGGGAGCAGGTGAACACACGCCGGATCGAGGACGACCCGGCCGCGTGATCACTTTTGGTGAAGTCGAAGGGGCAGAGCTGATCGCGGGCCAGCAGACCGGAGGGTGGGACTTCCTCACCAACCATGCCCGCGTGCTGCTGGCCATTGCACGAGCGGACGGTGCGGCGGGCCCTGGACGGGAAGTGGCCCGAGCCAGCTGAGCAGCGCGGGACATCCCCCGCTTCCTTTCAACCCGGCTTCCTTCTACTCTCAGCTCAGGTGACGTTGGGCTTGGGCCCACACTGCAGGCTCCCGGGCTCGAGCCGTGACTGAACTTTCGTGGCCGGTGGAGCCGCATCACCGACAACGCGGCTCCAACCACTGCCCTCCGACGCGCCCGGCGAGGCACATTCCGCAGCCTTGCACGGCGCTGGGAGGGCACGTTGCGCAAGGGCTGAGGGGAGGGAGCCTCCGCCCTCGCGCTCCGGCCGCCGTCGCACATCACGGCGGCGGCCGGCACACTTCTCCTCTTTCCCGCCCGCGGCGCGGCATGCCCGCGAACCCGGCGCCTTCTCCCGCCGGCCCCGAACCATCGCAAAACGGCAACGCCCGCCTCCCCGACGCGCGAAGATATACGAGGAAGAGTTCCGGCATTGCCGGGCCGGTGACCGCGAGACGAGGCGTCGGCGGCGAGCGAGGGGCGGTGAATACATGGTCAATAAAGCCGGAGGGTGGACGTTCTTGACCAGCCATGCGCGGGTGCTGCTGGTCATTGCACGGGACCCGACGCTCACGCTGCGGCAGGTGGCGGCCACCTGCCGGATATCTGAGCGCACGGCCCAGGCCGTCGTGGCCGACCTGGAACAGGCGGGCTACCTACACCGGCAACGGGTGGGGCGGCGCAATCAGTACACGCTGCACTTGGAAGGGACGTTCCGACATCCGGCTGAGGCCGGGATCTCGGTGCGCGCCCTCGTGGAGATCCACGACAACCGAAAAGCGGGCACCGCCCCGCCCCCGGCCTGACGGGGGAAACACGTTCATGCAGGACGACACCGACCCCCGGCTGGTGCTCCGCCCAGTGCAGGCGAGCCCATATGCGGTGATGATCTGCCTGTCCGGCGAGCTGGACTCCCACACCACCGTCCTGCTGAGCGAGGTCATCGCGCAGACGGCCTCCCGCCGTGACGATCACACCCGGCTGCTGCTGGACCTGTCCGCCCTCACCTACTGCGACAACGCCGGCCTGTTCACTCTGCTGGGCATCTGCCAAGCACTCAACGCGGTCGGCATCAACATCTCCATCCCCTGGACCGGAACCATCGCCGACGAGGCCATCGCACTGGCTGGCCTGCAACACCGGCTGCCCCTCCGAGCGCAGTGAGACCAGGACGTTCCAGCGGCTCGCCATACTTGCGCTAGGTGCAAGGTCGCCATGACCGACCGCTGTACCGGCGTCATGTCGGCGTGCTCGTGCGGGCAGCGTCTGGGTGCTTGACGGACACCTCCAGAGCTTCCACCCGAGCCTGCTCAAAGGCCCGGAACACGGCCGACCTATTGATTCCCCGGGCTTGCGCCTCTGTGCTGCCGCCTGGGCGAAACTCGATCCGGAACTCGGCGGACCGCGTAGTGAAGCCGTCGTGCTCGAACTCCCACGTCCACCGGCTACTCACGGGAAGCGGCTCGTACGTCAAGGTGCCATCAGCTTCGTACGACGCCAGAGCGGAGTACACGAACTGTCTCTCCGGCATCCGGGTCCAGACGGCGCCGCCGCCGGTCCACCGCTCGCGTTCCTCCGGCCCGAGGGCTCCGCGGTGGGCGATCTTCTCTTCTGACCAGCCGTCTGCCCGCATGGCCACGATCTCGTCCTGGTGGTCGTCGGTCCACTGGTCGGCAACGTCCTGAGCGTGCTGGCGGTCTGCGAACGGCAGCTCCCGGCCGCCCAGCGTGACAACGAAGACAGGCTCGTCTCCGTGCTCCGCGCCGTCCTGTGGCGTGTCGCTGGCGGCCTTCCAGCTCTCCTGGGCCCGCCCAGAGTGCTGGCGGGGCACGTTCGGGAGTTCGTCCGTGGCGGACGCCAGGCCGGAGCGCTCCAGGAAGCCAGGCAGCGGGGCCGTCGGATCCATGGCCCACTCGACTGCGGCCATGACTTCGTCGTCCAGGGCATCCAGGAGGTGGCCGTAGCGGTCCACAGTGGTGGTGATGGACTCGTGCCCAAGCCGCCCCTGGATCGCCGGCAGCGGCACCTTCGCAGCGATGAGCCACGACGCATGGGAGTGGCGGAGGTCGTGGATGCGCGGTCGCTTGATGAGACCGTACTTCTCCGCAGCCAGCTCGATCGCGGGCAACCAGCGAAGGCGGCGGAAGGTCCCGGGGTCCCACTTGCCGCCTTCGGGGCCGGTGAAGATCAGCGCATCAGGAGCCAGCCCCTTCGCACGGCGCCGTAGCATCCGGTCCAGCTTTTGGGTGATGACGATGGTCCGGCGCGACTTCCGGGTCTTTGGGGCGCCGAGCACGGACTTGCCGTCCTCGTCCTTCTTCCATGCCCGCTGAACACGGATGGCAGGGCGGCCATTGCGTCGGCGGAGGTCCCGGGGCTGGAGCGCGGTGGCCTCGCCCCACCGGAATCCGGTCTCCGCGATGGTCTCTCCAAGATCCTTGGCGTCCTCAGCGAGACATTCGTGCAGCCAAGCCCACTCCTCACGCTCAAGGAAGACCATCTCTTCCTCGTCCTCTGCTCCATCGAGCCGGGGGAGACGCGTCTTAGCGCACGGGTTGGAAGCGCGCAGTGACGGTTCCGCGTCAACGGCTGCCTGGAGGATCGAGGACAGCAAGCCATGCTCGTTCTGGACGGTCTTCGGCTTGTACTTCGTTCGGGGCTTACGGTCCGAAGGGTCAAGAGGGGCGGGCCGCCCAGCCTCCAGGTCATTGACCCAGTCCTGCACCATCTCTCGGACGATGGCGCCCTCGCCGTCTTCCACGGAGTAGGGCCCGAACCAAGGCACCATATTGGTGCGTATTCGCGTTTTGTACTTACTGCGCGTATCGCCCTGAATGCCGGTGAGCCGGTCGACGTAGGCGAGCGCGAAGGCTTCGAACATGGTGCCGGGCCGACGTTGGTCAGCGATGAACCCTTGCCCGCGCACCCACCCGGGGGGCCACTGCTGACCATGTCCGTTCACCAGGTCCTTGAAGCGCTCAGCGGCTCGTTCATCGCTGAACACCTCCGACTCCTGCTTGGCGTTCCGCGCGCCGCCAGCACGCCACAGCACGGTGAAGCTCGCCGTTCCGTCCCTTTTTTCCCGCGTCTTGATCGATGCCACGAGGGGACCGTACGACAGGTCGGTGTTGACACGGTGTTGACGTTACAAACACAGAGAGGCCCTCTGACCAGCATTTCCGCTGGTCAGAGGGCCTCTCTCGATGTGGAGCCTAGGAGATTCGAACTCCTGACATCTGCCTTGCAAAGGCAGCGCTCTACCAACTGAGCTAAGGCCCCGAAAAGGGTGCGCCCAGCCGGAAGAACCTCGCTCCGGTGAGCAACGCAGACCAGAGTACCGGGTCACCCCCCGGATCTCGCAAAAGGATTGGGGGTCCCGGTGAACGACCACGCTCCGTAAGATGCTCGGCGTGGTTCGCGGCAGCGAACCACGGTTTTTGGGGAAGCGATGGGGAGACGCAATGGACGCCGCACAACAAGAGACGACCGCGAGAGCACGAGAGCTCCAGCGGAACTGGTACGGGGAGCCGCTGGGGGCGCTCTTCCGCCGTCTCATCGATGATCTGGGCCTCAACCAGGCACGCCTCGCCGGCGTCCTCGGTCTGTCCGCGCCCATGCTGTCCCAGCTGATGAGCGGACAGCGCGCCAAGATCGGCAACCCCGCGGTCGTCCAGCGCGTCCAGCTCCTCCAGGAGCTGGCGGGCCAGGTCGCCGACGGCAGTGTGAGCGCCGCCGAGGCCACCGACCGCATGGATGAGATCAAGAAGTCCCAGGGCGGCTCCGTCCTGACCAACACCTCGCAGTCGACGACGAGTTCGGGTGCGCCCACGGTGAAGCGTGTGGTGCGCGAGATCCAGTCACTGTTGCGCTCCGTCGCGGCGGCGGGAGACATCATCGATGCCGCGGACTCCCTCGCCCCGACCCACCCGGAACTGGCAGAGTTCCTCCGGGTGTACGGCGCCGGACGCACCGCGGACGCGGTCGCCCACTACGAGGCGCACCAGAACTGAGCCGTCGGCCGGGCCACCGGGCGGCCCGGAGGGGGAGCGATGCGCGACCATGGGTGAGGTCTTCGCCGGCCGCTATGAACTGGTCGACCCTGTCGGCCGCGGGGGAGTCGGAGCGGTCTGGCGCGCCTGGGACCACCGGCGCCGCAGGTATGTGGCCGCCAAGGTCCTGCAACAGAGCGACGCGCACGCGCTGTTGCGCTTCGTGCGGGAGCAGGCGCTCCGGATCGACCACCCCCATGTGCTCGCGCCCGCCAGCTGGGCCGCCGACGACGACAAGGTCCTGTTCACCATGGCTTTGGTCGCCGGCGGCTCGCTGGCCCATGTGATCGGGGACTACGGTGCGCTGCCGCCCCGCCTGGTCTGCACGCTCCTGGACCAGCTGCTCTCCGGTCTCGCGGCGGTGCATGCCGAGGGGGTCGTGCACCGTGACATCAAGCCCGCCAACATCCTGCTCGAGGCCACCGGCATCGCGCGTCCGCATCTGCGGCTCTCCGACTTCGGCATCTCGATGCGGATGGGCGAGCCGCGGCTGACCGAGACCAACTACGTGGTGGGGACGCCCGGCTACTTCGCGCCTGAGCAAATGATGGGTGCCGAGCCGGACTTCACCGCCGATCTCTTCGCCGTCGGCCTGGTCGCCCTCTATCTGCTGCAGGGCGCCAAGCCGGACGCAAAGGCCCTGATCGAGCACTTTGCCGCGCACGGCACACCCAGGGCGCCGCGGGGCGTGCCGGAACCGCTGTGGCAAGTCGTCGCCACGCTTCTGCAGCCGGACCCGCTCGCGCGGTTCCGCACCGCCACGGGCGCGCGCAAGGCGTTGAACTCGGCCACCGAGCTGCTGCCCGAGCCGGGGCCCGACGACGAGATCGTCGAGATCTTCGACCAACTGGGCCCGCTCCCCCAGGGGTTCGGCCCCGACGGCCCCCTCACGACCCCGCCGCAGCCGGGCTTCGCTCCCCCCTCCGTACCGCCTCCGCCCCGCTCCGTGCCGCAGACGGGAAGTTTCCCTCCGGCGCCACCACCGCAGGCCACGCCGCAGCAGCCGGCGACGCCACCCCCGCTCCCTGCTCAGTCTCCGCACGTCCCCTCCCCCCACCAGGTGCCAGCTCCGGCTCCAGCTCCGGCTCCGCTTCAGGTCCCCGTTCCGGCCCCGGTCCCGGTGCCGGTCCCAGCTCAGGCCCCCATGCACCTCCCGACCCACGAACCCTCACAGTCCGTGACGCCCTCGGTGCATCGCGTATCCACTCCTACTTATCCATACACCGCTCACGCCCCGCAGGTTCCACTCCAGAGCCGGCCGGGACGGCGGCGGCAGAAACGACCGGGACCGCCCCCGAAGGTGGCGATCCCGATGCTGCTGGCCGCGCTGGCGTGCTTCGCGGTGGGCATCTGGGCCCTGACCCAGAGTTCCTGACCCAGAGCCGGCTCAGGTCGCGCTACCCCCCGCCGCACGCCGCCGCCCGATCAGCGTCCACACGCCAAGGATCGCCAGCAGCAGGGAACCGGCACCGAACCCCCCGGCGGCGACCAGCTTCATGCCGTCCGTACCGCCACTACCGCTCCCGCCACTGCCCCCGCTCCCTCCCCCGGCAGCCGTCTCGCCCCGCACCGCCGCCTCTTTGTCCTGACCGGTGACGCTGAACTGATCCGCGGGCCGTGCCGTCCCCACGTACGCGGGCCCCGCCTTCGCCGCGCCGTCGACGTTCACCCGCAGCGTCAGATCCAGCGGCCCCTCGCCGAACTCCCGGGCGACCTGCGGATTGAGATGGACCGAGAGGTAGTACCACCCGGCGAACCGCGTGGCCGCCACGCCGTCGATCGGGGAGTAGCGGTTCTCGTACGCGACGGGGGCCAGTGGTTCCAGCGCGGTCGTCTTCTGCCGGCCGTCGTATGCCGTGTCGGCGTCGTCGATGCGTGCGCGTACGGGATTGGACAGTGACATGACGAGCGCCGACGTGACGTACTCGTCGCCCCCGCTCGCGCTGCCCAGCTCGGCGCCGGCGGAGATCTGCTGCCCCCAGTCGACCGGTACGCGGTAGAAGAGTGTCTGGCCCGGCTCGATCCGGTCGCCCCAGACGCCCGCCCTCAGCGCCCGGGCATCGTTGAATCCCGTGCCTCCCCTGCATTCCTTGCGCGTACCGCTGGGAGGCGTGGGTGAGGCGGAGTTCCACGACTCGGGCGGCGTCGTGGAGGCGGTCTTCGCCACTCCAGGCTCCGAGACGACACGAAGCTCCGTGTCCCACGTCTCCGTGCTGGAGCCGGGATCGCTGTTCCGCTCGACCACTACGTAGTACGTGCCTGCCACCTTGCACCGGTTCTCGGCGGGCCCGACCTCGCGTGCCGCCCAGGCGGTGATGGGCCGCGGGCTCTGCGACGTACCGAATCGCGCGTCTCCGGAGTCGCAGTTGTTGCCGTTCGTGTCCTGTAGGGACACCTCGACGCCATCCCCGTAGGCGACATCGGCGTCGAGGCCGGGCACAGCGGTCGCCGAGACGTGCACGGTCTCTCTGGCGTCGAGTTGCAGCTGGTAGTAGAGCTTTCCGCCGCGCGGGAGGGAGCTCCTGTACGTCGACCCGGGCGTGAGTCTCACACTGCCCATGGTGTTCTTCGCGCCATCGACCGGCACGGCATCGTCGGCGAACGCGTACGGACTCGGCGTACCCGCCGCGGCCTGTCCCGGCAGCGCCATCACCGCGCACAGCGCCGCTCCCACGGCCGACATCGCCCGTCCTCTGCGCAGCCGCCCCATCACGTGCCACCCCTCCCCGAAGACCCAGCCGTCCCGGCCACACATGCCCCCACGAAGACGCGACAACCTTTGCTCACGCAAGTCGAGGACTTGCGTGAGCAAAGACAAGAGGCCGGAGAGATCCGGACAGCACAAGGCCCCGGCCGCAGAAGCGACCGGGGCCTTGTAAAGAGACTGTTGTCGGTACTCACGAACCCGTGGGCACGGAGTCAGTCGCCTCCGTCCACAGATCCTGCTCGGCGCGATCCGCCTGGATCTGGCGGTACACGAGGAGCCCGCCGATGGCAGCCAGTGCGACCAAGAGAAGCTTCTTCACCGCGCGACCTCGTCTTTCTTGACGTAAGGGACCTCTAGAGCCCGACTATACACACCGATCGATACCGATCGGTGACCTGGATCCACCCCAACTGCCGCCCCGAACACAGCAGTCGAATCGGGGTGCCGCCGCTCCTTGGCGCCTCACGGCCCGCCGTGACGTTCGTCGCTCTTGACCTCATCCGGCCCCCTCCCAGGCCCCTCAGGGGCCCTTTACGGCCATCCGGGTGGTGTTCATCTGAACATCGACGCGCCACGAGCGTCGGTCCCCCACTCTCGGCCCCACATACACATCATGAGGAAAGTACGCAAATCGCCCAACCCGAAAGTGAGAAGCCATGACCGGCACCAAGGCCATGAAGCTGTGGACCACGCTCATCACCGCCTTCCTCGCACTCTTCGCCACGCTGGGATTCACCACGACGGCAGCGGCGGCCACGCCGGTACAGCAGGCCACGGAAACGTGCAAGAGCGCGCCGACCATGACGGCACCACTGGCGGCCTACTGGGCAGCAGCGTACGAACGGTCCCTGCCGCCCACGATGAAGCAACGCATCCGCGCCGAGGCCCACGGATCATCGCCCAGCTGCCGCCACCTCCCCACGGACGACACGGAGACGGCCGTTGAGGCCGAGGTCCATCCGGGCGGGCTCGCCGCGGAGCCGTAGTCACGGCTCCGGCCGGCTGCTCGGCCGTCGCCGCCCCCCCCAGGGGCTCGCACAGACACAGACCCAAATGACGAAGAAGACCCCCAGCCACTACGGGCTGGGGGTCTTCTTCGTGTCTGTGGGGCTAACAGGATTTGAACCTGTGGCCTCATCCTTATCAGGGATGCGCTCTAACCAACTGAGCTATAGCCCCGCCGCGCTGCGGTATGTCCCGCGCGCTGACCTCTGAAGATTAGCGCACGTGCGGGCCAGTCCCAAAATCGATACCTCCACGGGCACCGGACCAGCCGTGAGGGACCCGACCAGCCAGGAGATAGGACCGGCAGAGACTGGTCAGGACGCAGATCAGGGCCCCGCCCTGTACGGGCGAGACCCTGGTCTGAAGGAAACGAAGGAAGCTGGGGAAGAGAGCAGGAAGAGAACTACTCGTCTTCGGCCAGCGTCAGCTCCACACCGCCCACGAAGCCCGCGGAGAGGTTGTAGATGAAGGCGCCGAGCGTCGCCAGCGCCGTGGCGAGGACCACGTCGATGACCGCGATGATCGTCGTGAACATCAGGACGCGCGGCAGCGACAGGAAGGACTGCAGGTCGAAGCCGTTCGACTCGTTCGAGCCCGTCGCCTCCGAGATCGTGCCGCCCACCGTGGAGAAGACGCCCATGGCGTCCATGACCATCCACAGCACGGCAGCCGCGATGATCGTGCAGATGCCCAGCGCGATGGAGAGCAGGAAGCTGACCTTCATCACCGACCACGGATCGGCCTTGGCCACCCGCAGCCGCGCCTTGCGCGTACGAGGCGTCGTGCGCGCCCCCGTACGCGGCCGGCGCACGGAACCCGTCTGGGATCCCTGCTGATAGGCCTGCGGCGGGTGGTACGGCTGGGACCCCTGCTGGGGCTGCTGAGGCTGGCGCTCCCCGGGCAGCGCGCCTGCGGAGCCCTGAGTCCCCTGAGTCCCTTGGGCTCCTTGGGCTCCTTGAGCACCGGCCGCGTAGGACCCGTCGTACTGCGCTGACTGAGCCGACTGCGGCCCTCGGGTGTCGGTCACGGTTCCCCCCTGGGATCCACGAGACTCATGCGAGTCGGGAGAATCAGTGGCGGAGCCACGGACACCGTCTGTACCGGCTGGGCCGGTTCCACTTGCTCCGGCGCCCGTGGCTCCACTCACGATGACTCTCTCCTCGCGCTACTCGGCCGTGGACTCCGTGCCCTCGTCCGTACCGACGGCCGGCTCGCCGTCGGCCGATTCGTCGACGACGATGTCGCCGTCGACTTCCTCCGCCTCGCGCCCGGCCTCGGCGTTACGAGCGATACCGACCACGGCATCGCGCTTGCCCAGGTTGATCAGTTGGACGCCCATGGTGTCACGGCCCGTCTCCCTGACCTCGTTGACTCGCGTACGAATCACACCGCCGCTCAGGGTGATGGCGAGGATCTCGTCGGTCTCCTCCGTCACCAGCGCGCCCACGAGTTCGCCGCGGTCCTCCACGATCTTGGCGGCCTTGATGCCGAGGCCACCACGACCCTGGACGCGGTACTCGTCGACGTTGGTCCGCTTCGCGTACCCACCGTCGGTTGCGGTGAACACGAACGTACCCGGCCTGACGACATTCATCGAGAGGAGTTCGTCGCCGCCGC
The DNA here is from genome assembly GCF_039533825.1 of Streptomyces rectiviolaceus. Classification (NCBI taxonomy): domain Bacteria; kingdom Bacillati; phylum Actinomycetota; class Actinomycetes; order Kitasatosporales; family Streptomycetaceae; genus Streptomyces; species Streptomyces rectiviolaceus. Next base: position 42,511 of record NZ_BAAAUG010000010.1, on the reverse strand, counting down.
GGAAACTCATTCCCTTGACGCCCGAGGTCGCGCGGCCCATCGGACGCAGCGCATCGTCCGTTGCGGTGAACCTGATCGACTGCGCCTTCTTGCTGATGAGCAGCAGGTCGTCCTCGGACGAGACGAGCTCGGCGCCGATCAGCTCGTCGTCCGAACCGTCGTCCGTCTCGCGGAGGTTGATGGCGATGACGCCACCGGACCGAGGCGAGTCGTAGTCCTTGAGCGGGGTCTTCTTTACGAGGCCGCCCTTGGTGGCGAGCACCAGGTAGGGGACCGCTTCGTAGTCACGGATCGCGAGGATCTCGGCGATCTGCTCGTCCGGCTGGAAGGCGAGCAGGTTCGCGACGTGCTGACCGCGGGCGTCGCGTCCGGCATCCGGCAGTTCGTATGCCTTCGCCCGGTACACCCGGCCCTTGTTGGTGAAGAACAGCAGCCAGTGGTGGGTGGTCGACACGAAGAAGTGGTCGACGATGTCGTCCTGCTTCAGCTTCGTGCCGCGCACGCCCTTGCCGCCGCGCTTCTGCGAGCGGTAGTCCTCCGTCTTGGTGCGCTTGATGTAGCCGCCGCGCGTGATGGTGACGACGATGTCCTCTTCGGCGATCAGGTCCTCCATGGACATGTCGCCGTCGAAGGGCACGAGCGCCGAGCGCCGGTCCTCGCCGAACTTGTCGACGATCGCCGCGAGCTCCTCGCTGATGATCTGGCGCTGCCGCTCGGGCGAGGCCAGGATCGCGTTGTACTCGTTGATCTTCGCCTGCAGTTCGTCGTGCTCGGCGACGATCTTCTGGCGCTCCAGGGCGGCGAGGCGGCGCAGCTGCATCTCGAGGATGGCGTTGGCCTGGATCTCGTCGATCGAGAGCAGGCCCATCAGGCCCTCACGCGCGACGTCGACCGTCTGGCTGGCCCGGATGAGGGCGATGACCTCGTCGATCGCGTCCAGGGCCTTCAGCAGGCCGCGCAGGATGTGGGCCCGCTCCTCGGCCTTGCGCAGCCTGTACTTCGTACGCCGGACGATGACCTCGACCTGGTGCGTCACCCAGTGCCGGATGAACGCGTCCAGCGAGAGGGTGCGCGGCACGCCGTCGACCAGGGCCAGCATGTTGGCGCTGAAGTTCGACTGCAGGTCGGTGTGCTTGTAGAGGTTGTTCAGTACGACCTTGGCGACCGCGTCCCGCTTCAGGACGACGACCAGGCGCTGGCCCGTGCGCGAGGAGGTCTCGTCGCGGACGTCGGCGATGCCGCCGACCTTGCCGTCCTTGACCAGGTCGGCGATCTTCTGCGCGAGGTTGTCGGGGTTGGTCTGGTAGGGGAGCTCGGTGACCACCAGGCACTGGCGGTTCTGGATCTCCTCGACCGCGACGACCGCGCGCATCGTGATGGAGCCACGGCCCGTGCGGTACGCCTCCTCGATGCCCCGTCGGCCCACTACTAGTGCGCCGGTGGGGAAATCGGGGCCCTTGATGCGCTCGATGAGCGCGTCGAGCAGCTCCTCGTGGGAGGCGTCCGGGTGCTCAAGCGCCCACTGCGCACCCGCCGCGACCTCGCGAAGGTTGTGCGGCGGGATGTTCGTCGCCATGCCGACCGCGATGCCCGCCGAGCCGTTGATCAGCAGGTTCGGGAAGCGCGCCGGCAGGACCGTCGGCTCCTGGTTGCGGCCGTCGTAGTTGTCCGTGAAGTCGACGGTCTCCTCGTCGATGTCACGGACCATCTCCATGGCCAGCGGCGCCATCTTGCACTCGGTGTACCGCATGGCGGCCGCCGGGTCGTTGCCCGGAGAGCCGAAGTTTCCGTTGGAGTCCACGAGCGGCATCCGCATCGACCACGGCTGGGCCAGGCGGACCAGGGCGTCGTAGATGGAGGAGTCGCCGTGCGGGTGGTAGGTGCCCATGACGTCGCCCACGACGCGGGCGCACTTGTAGAAGCCCTTCTCGGGGCGGTATCCGCCGTCGTACATCGCGTACAGGACGCGGCGGTGTACGGGCTTCAGACCGTCCCGTACGTCGGGCAGCGCACGCGACACGATGACGGACATCGCGTAGTCGAGGTACGAGCGCTGCATCTCCGTCTCGAGCCCGACGGGCTCGACACGCATGCCCACGCCGGGAACTGCGGGCTCCTCTTCGGGCATCACAGGGGTGTTCTCGTCGGCCATTGCTGGTCAAAGTCCTTTCGAGGTGCGGCTCGTACGGCCGACTCAGATGTCGAGGAAACGAACGTCCTTGGCGTTGCGCTGAATGAACGAGCGCCGCGCCTCGACGTCCTCTCCCATCAGCACCGAGAAGAGGTCGTCGGCCTGCGCCGCGTCGTCCAGGGTCACCTGGCCGAGAACGCGGTGGTCCTGGTCCATCGTCGTGATGCGCAGTTCCTCGGCGTTCATCTCACCGAGGCCCTTGAAGCGCTGGACCGAGTCGTCCCTGATGCGCTTGCCCGCCTGGCGGCCGAGCTCGACCAGCGCGTCGCGCTCACGGTCCGAGTACGCGTACTGGAAGTCGTCCCGGCTCCACTTGATCTTGTAGAGCGGCGGGCGCGACAGGTAGACGTGGCCGGACTCGACGAGTGGCCGCATGAAGCGGAACAGGAAGGTCAGGAGCAGGGTGTTGATGTGCTGGCCGTCGACATCGGCGTCCGCCATCAAGATGATCTTGTGATAGCGGAGCTTCTCGATGTCGAAGTCCTCGTGCACGCCCGTGCCGAAGGCCGAGATCAGGGCCTGGACTTCCTGGTTCTGCAGGATCTTGTCGATCCGTGCCTTCTCGACGTTCAGGATCTTGCCTCGGATGGGCAGGATCGCCTGGTACATCGGGTTGCGGCCGGACTTCGCCGAACCACCGGCGGAGTCACCCTCGACGATGAAGATCTCGCACTTCGTCGGGTCGTTCGACTGGCAGTCGCTGAGCTTTCCGGGCAGCGAGGCCGATTCGAGCAGACCCTTGCGGCGCGTCAGGTCGCGCGCCTTGCGGGCGGCGACACGGGCCGTGGCGGCCTGGATGCCCTTGCGGATGATGTCCGCGGCCTCGTTCGGATTGCGGTCGAACCAGTCCGTGAGGTGCTCGTGCACGACCTTCTGCACGAAGGTCTTCGCCTCCGTGTTGCCCAGCTTGGTCTTGGTCTGGCCCTCGAACTGCGGCTCGCCCAGCTTCACCGAGATGATGGCCGTCAGGCCCTCGCGGATGTCCTCACCCGTGAGGTTGTCGTCCTTCTCGCGCAGCAGCTTCTTCTCGCGCGCGTACCGGTTGACCAGGCCCGTCAGCGCGGCCCTGAAGCCCTCCTCGTGCGTACCGCCCTCATGCGTGTGGATCGTGTTCGCGAAGGAGTAGACGCCTTCGGTGTACTGCGAGTTCCACTGCATGGCGATCTCGGCCGAGAGCATGCGCTCCTTGTCCTCGGCCTCGACGTCGATGACGGTCGGATGAATCATCTCTCCCTTACGGGAGTTGAGGTACTTCACGAAGTCGACGATGCCGCCTTCGTAGTAGTACGTCACCGTGCGGGCCTCGGCGGCCTCGTCATCCGTGGCCTCGGCCGAGTCCGCACCCGCCGTCGCCTTCGCCGAGTCGCGCTCATCAGTGAGTTTGATGGTCAAACCCTTGTTGAGGAACGCCATCTCCTGGAAGCGCCGTGCCAGCGTCTCGAAGGAGTACTCGGTCGTCTCGAAGACGTCCGGGTCTGCCCAGAAGGTGACCGTGGTGCCCGTGTCCTTGGTCGCCTCGTGCTTGGCGAGCGGGGCCGTCGGCACACCCAGCTTGTAGTCCTGGGTCCAGCGGTAGCCGTCGGTCTTGATGTCGACGGCAAGCTTCGTCGACAGTGCGTTCACGACGGAGACACCGACGCCGTGCAGACCACCGGAGACCGCGTAGCCGCCGCCGCCGAACTTGCCGCCCGCGTGGAGCACGGTGAGCACGACCTCGACGGCCGGCTTCTTCTCGACGGGGTGGATGCCCACCGGGATGCCTCGGCCGTTGTCGATGACGCGTACGCCGCCGTCGGCGAGGATCGTGACGTCAATGGTGTCCGCGTGCCCGGCGAGGGCCTCGTCGACGGAGTTGTCGACAACCTCTTGCACAAGGTGGTGCAGGCCACGCTCACCGGTCGACCCGATGTACATGCCAGGTCGCTTGCGGACCGCGTCCAGACCCTCGAGGACGGTGATCGCGCTGGCGTCGTACAAGGCTGTGACCTCGCCGTTCTCGCCAGCGACGGTAGACGGGATGTTCTCGTTGGGGTTGCCGGAATCGGCCACGAAGCGCCCTTTCTGGCACAGCACAAGCCAAGCACCCGGCGTTGGCCGGAGCGGCTGCGTCGTTCAGCGATAGTCAGCGTTGTTCTATGCGTCCCACAAGTGGGGCGGGATTAGCTTCCAGTCTACCGGTAGCGCCGACAGTGATGGGGGTTTGCCGGTACCTGAGTCCGCATGTGCCGTCCTGAACCGGCGTCGCCCGACTCCCCATATGCGGCCCGGGGCCCTAGGAGGCTCACAGCGGCACTCAGCGCTTCGGAGCGTCAACCCCGAGCTACCACCCGGTACGGCCTCAGCCGTAGGTGTCCCCGGGGCCCGTGCTTCCCGGTGCGCGCAAGGGTCCGAAGCGGCGCGGGGGGCCGCCGGGACCGAGGACTTTGATGAGGCGCACGGTGCCGTGGCCGAGGTCCTCGTTGAGGCGCGCGACCAGCTGCGGGGCCAGGAGGCGCAGGTTCGTCGCCCAGGCCGTGGAGTCGCACTGGACGGTCAGGACGCGCTCGTTCTCGTCGTACCGCTGCGGGACGCAGTGCTTGGCCAGGTCCTCGCCGACGATCTGCGGCCAGCGGCCCATCACACCGCCGACCGCGGCCGGCGTCTCCCAGCCCCGCTCGGTGATCAGTCGGTTGATCGCGGAGCCGAGCGGCTGCGGGTCACGCCCGTCGGCGCGCGCGCCGGAGCGAAGACCGCCCCTTCGGGCCTGCTTCTTCTGCTGCGCGGCATCGCCACGCGCGCGTGCCTGTTCCTTGGCCGCACGGAGAGCGACCCGGGCGAGGTCGACGCCGGAGGGCTCGGGCGTCTTCGGCGTGTCCTTGGAAGCGTCCTGGGGGGCTTGGGGGGTGTCCTTGGCGGGCTCTTCGCCGCTCATACGTGCTCCCCGCTCATGCGCGTCATACGCGTTCCACCGCGCCGTCCGCCACCGTGAACCGCGTCCCGGCGAGCACGCCCGGAACGTCGTCGTCCACCGCGGCCGTGACCAGGACCTGCTCGCCCGGCGCCACCAGCTCCGCGAGGCGCTCCCTGCGGCGCGCGTCGAGCTCCGCGAACACGTCGTCCAGGACGAGCACCGGTTCGTTCCCCTCGGCGCGCAGGAGGTCGTACGAGGCGAGGCGCAGCGAAAGGGCGTACGACCAGGACTCGCCATGGCTCGCGTACCCCTTCGCGGGGAGCTGGCCCAGCTTCAGGAGCAGGTCGTCGCGGTGCGGACCGACCAGCGTCACGCCCCGCTCGATCTCCTGCTTGCGCGCCTCTTCGAGGGCGGCGATCAACTGCTCGTACAGAACGTCACGCGTATGGCCGTCGCCAGGCGCCGACGGCTTGTACTCGAGCGTGACGGGGCCGCCGCCGGGGGCCAGCTGCTCGTACGCCTTGTCGGCGAGCGGCTGCAGCGCGGCGATCAGGTCCAGCCGCTGCGTGAGCAGTTCGGCGCCCGCGCGCGCGAGGTGCTGGTCCCAGACGTCGAGCGTGGACAGGTCCATGGAGCGCCCGCCATGGCGGCGCGCGAGGGCAGCCGATTTCAGGAGGGTGTTGCGCTGCTTCAGCACGCGGTCGTAGTCGGACCGGACGCCCGCCATGCGCGGGGAGCGCGCCGTGATCAGCTCATCGAGGAAGCGCCTGCGCTCGCCAGGGTCGCCCTTGATCAGCGCCAGATCTTCGGGCGCGAACAGCACCGTGCGGACGATCCCGAGCACATCACGGGGCCTGACCTGCGAGGACCTGTTGATCCGGGCGCGATTGGCCTTGCCCGGGTTGAGCTCGAGCTCGATCAGCTGCTGGCGCTCGCCCTGCCGGACCGCGGCCCGGATGACGGCACGCTCGGCGCCCATGCGCACCAGCGGGGCGTCCGAGGAGACCCGGTGGCTGCCGAGCGTGGCGAGATAGCCGACGGCCTCCACGAGGTTCGTCTTGCCCTGGCCGTTCGGGCCCACGAACGCGGTGACGCCCGGATCGAGAGGAACCTCGACCCGGGCGTACGAGCGGAAGTCGGCCAGCGACAGATGCGTGACGTGCATGGTGTGCGCCGACCTCCCCCGGCCCTACTTCACTTGCTGACAGCCCTGCACGGTTTCCCGCACAGGCTGTGGATCAGTGCTCGCTCTTGGACTCGACGGCGTGGCCACCGAACTGGTTGCGCAGCGCCGCGATCATCTTCATCTGCGGGGAGTCGTCCTGCCGCGAGGCGAAACGGGCGAAGAGCGAGGCCGTGATCGCGGGCAGCGGCACGGCGTTGTCGATGGCGGCTTCCACCGTCCACCGGCCCTCGCCGGAGTCCTGCGCGAAGCCGCGCAGCTTCGCCAGGTGCTCGTCGTCGTCCAGGGCGTTGACCGCCAGGTCGAGCAGCCAGGAACGGATGACCGTGCCCTCCTGCCAGGAGCGGAAGACCTCGCGCACGTCCGTGACGGAGTCGACCTTCTCCAGGAGCTCCCAGCCCTCGGCGTAGGCCTGCATCATGGCGTACTCGATGCCGTTGTGGACCATCTTCGAGAAGTGGCCCGCGCCGACCTTGCCGGCGTGCACGGAACCGAAGTCGCCCTCGGGCTTGAGGGCGTCGAAGACCGGCTGGACCTTCGCGATGTCCTCGGCGGCGCCGCCGTACATCAGCGCGTAGCCGTTCTGCAGGCCCCAGACGCCGCCGGAGACGCCGCAGTCGACGAAGCCGATGCCCTTGGCCGCGAGCTCCTCGGCGTGCTTCTCGTCGTCCGTCCAGCGGGAGTTGCCGCCGTCCACGACGACGTCACCGGGCTGGAGCAGCTCGGCGAGCTCGTCGACGGTGGACTGGGTCGCGGCTCCGGCCGGAACCATCACCCATACGACACGCGGACCCTTGAGCTTGCCCACAAGCTCTTCGAGGCTGTGGACATCTGCGACGTCCTGGTTGCGGTCGTATCCGATGACGGTGTGGCCTGCGCGGCGGATGCGCTCGCGCATGTTGCCGCCCATCTTGCCGAGGCCGACGAGACCGAGCTCCATCAGTGGTTCCTTAAGTAGCGATGTGGCGTGGAGGCACCTTCGTACCCGCGTCCGAGCCTACGCCCGGACGCACGCTCACACCTGTGGGCTCAGCCGCTCAGACGTACAGGCATGATCAGGTACTTGTAGGCCTCGTCGGCCTCCGCGTCCACGGCCGGCCTGCCGCTCAGGAGTGCGGGCTTCGTCGATGTCGTGAACGACAGCTGGGCGACCGGGGAGTCGATCGCGCTCAGGCCGTCGAGCAGGAACGTCGGGTTGAAGGCGATCGAGACGTCGTCGCCCTCGAGCTGGGCGTCGACCCTCTCCACAGCCTGTGCGTCGTCGCTGGAGCCGGCCTCCAGGATCAGCACGCCCTGCTCGAAGCTGAGCCGGACCGGAGTGTTCCGCTCGGCCACCAGGGCCACGCGCTTCACGGCCTCGACGAACGGGGCGGTCTCGATGACCGCGATCGAGTTGAACTCCGTGGGGAAGAGCGTCTTGTACTTCGGCAGGTCGCCCTCGAGGAGGCGCGTGGTCGTACGCCGTCCTGCGCCCTCGAAGCCGATCAGGCCCTCACCGGCACCGGAGCCGGACAGCGCCAGGGTGACCGTGTCGCCGCTCGTGAGCGCCTTGGCGGTGTCCAGGAGCGTCTTGGCGGGCACCAGGGCGACCGCGGACGCCTCGGGGTTCTCCGGCTTCCACAGGAACTCGCGGACCGCGAAGCGGTAGCGGTCGGTGGAGGCCAGGGTGACCGTGTCGCCCTCGATCTCGATGCGTACGCCGGTCAGGACGGGCAGCGTGTCGTCGCGGCCCGCGGCGATGGCCACCTGAGCGGCGGCCGAGGCGAAGACCTCACCGGGGACCGTGCCGGTCGCGGTGGGCATCTGCGGCAGCGCGGGGTACTCCTCCACAGGAAGTGTGTGGAGTGTGAATCGCGAGGAGCCGCAGACCACGGTGGCCCGCACACCGTCTGTGGAGATCTCCACCGGACGGTTGGGAAGGGCACGGCAGATGTCGGCGAGCAGGCGACCGGAGACGAGGACCGTGCCCTCGTCGTCGATCTCCGCGTCTACGGAGACTCGCGCCGAGACCTCGTAGTCAAAGCTGGACAGGCTCAGTGCGCCTTCCTCGGCCTTCAGCAGCAGGCCCGCGAGGACAGGTGCCGGTGGCCGGGCCGGGAGGCTGCGCGCCGCCCACGCCACTGCCTCCGCGAGTACGTCGCGTTCCACCCGGATCTTCACTTAGCCGCCCTCCTGCTGTTGCTGGCACTGGGGACCAGTCTGACGCACCGCACTGACAGTGGGTGCCCGTCGGGGTCAAGTCGTGACGAGCGGCGTCGGAGGTCCGGAGCGCGAGTTGTGCACAGGCCCCTCTTCGAAGCCAATTCCCCGGTGACTCTAGGGGGCAGTAGTAGTAGGGCCTGTGGAAACCGTGGATAACCGTGTATTCGCAGGTCAGGGCCGATTTTTTATCCACTGCGCCTGTGGGCGGAGGCGGTGGACAACCGGTGGTTTCTGTGGACGGGCGAAAGTTCTGCACACCCGATGCACAGGCAGGGGGTACTTCTCCCCAGCGCCGTCCCCAGCTTTACCCACCTTCCCCACAGGCCAACCGACCACCTTGGTGTGACGCCTTTCACTCGGCACGGTGATGGGGCGCGTTGCGTTGCCGAACAGTGGACAGCCGTGTGGAGAAGCTGGGGAAAGCTGGGGACAACCGGCTCGAGCCTGTGGGTTGCCGGTGGACAAGTTCATGCACACCCTGTGGACGAGATTTTCTTCCACAACCTGTGGAGGACCGTCGTCCACCAATCCACAACCACCTGACCTGGCTTGATGATCCTTCAGCAGGGTCCCCTGTGGACATCATCTGGACAACTTCCCGGTCCCCAGGGTGTGGAAGGAAAAAAGTGCCCAGATCTGTGGAGAACAGGCCTCTCAGCTGCGGAAATCGAACAGTGGAGGGGGACGGACGGGGTCCACGCGCGCGTGCACAACGGCAAAGGGCGCCCCGGAAGTTGCTCCGGAGCGCCCTTCAAAGGTGTTTCTCGGCGTCTGTCAGCCGTTCTTGATGCGGTTCGTGAGCTCGGTGACCTGGTTGTAGATCGAGCGTCGTTCGGCCATCAACGCACGGATCTTGCGGTCCGCGTGCATGACCGTGGTGTGGTCGCGGCCGCCGAACTGCGCGCCGATCTTGGGCAGGGAGAGGTCCGTCAGCTCGCGGCAGAGGTACATCGCGATCTGGCGTGCCGTCACCAGGACGCGGCTGCGCGAGGATCCGCAGAGGTCGTCCACCGTAAGACCGAAGTAGTCCGCTGTCGCCGCCATGATGGCCGTCGCCGTGATCTCCGGAGCCGCGTCCTCGCCACCCGGGATCAGGTCCTTGAGGACGATCTCCGTAAGACCCAGGTCCACCGGCTGCCGATTGAGCGAGGCGAAGGCCGTGACCCGGATCAGCGCGCCCTCGAGCTCACGGATGTTGCGTGAGATGCGGGACGCGATGAACTCCAGGACCTCCGGAGGGGCGTTGAGCTGCTCCTGCACCGCCTTCTTACGAAGGATGGCGATACGCGTCTCCAGCTCCGGCGGCTGGACGTCGGTGATCAGTCCCCACTCGAAGCGGTTGCGCAGCCGGTCCTCCAGGGTCACCAGCTGCTTGGGCGGCCGGTCACTGGAGAGCACGATCTGCTTGTTCGCGTTGTGGAGCGTGTTGAAGGTGTGGAAGAACTCCTCCTGCGTCGACTCCTTGCTCGCGAGGAACTGGATGTCGTCGACCAGCAGGATGTCCATCTCGCGGTAGCGCTTGCGGAAGGTGTCGCCCTTGCCGTCGCGGATGGAGTTGATGAACTCGTTGGTGAACTCCTCGGAGCTCACGTAACGCACGCGCGTGCCGGGATAGAGGCTGCGGGCGTAGTGCCCGATCGCGTGCAGAAGATGCGTTTTGCCAAGCCCCGACTCTCCGTAGATGAAGAGGGGGTTGTACGCCTTGGCGGGCGCCTCGGCGACGGCGACCGCCGCCGCGTGCGCGAAACGGTTCGACGCGCCGATCACGAAGGTGTCGAAGAGGTACTTCGGGTTGAGTCGCGCGGTGGGCTCACCGGGGGCCGACGCGGGGGCCGGCTGCGCGGCCAGCGGGCCGGGGGCACCGCTGCCGTGGACACCGTGGCCGTTGCCGTGACCTCCGCCCCTGGGGTCGGAGTGCCCACCGGTACCGGACTGCTCGTGCCGCTCCCGCCGGTCGTGGCGGTCCTGCTGGTCCTGGCGGTCCTGGCGGTGCTGTTCGTACGGGGAGCGCCCCTGCGGTGGCTGCGACCGGTAGTCGTGCTGAGGCTGCTGAGGGCTCGCGTACGGGTCCCGCTCGGGGAAGCCGAGCCGCGGCTGCTGCCAGCCGTAGTCGTCCTGCTGCTGGGGCTGCTGCTGTTGCTGCGGCCAGGCGCCGGGTCCGGGGCGCTGGTAGTCGGGGTACGCGGGGCGGGCGGTCGGCAGCTGATCGGGCCCACGGCCCGAGGAGTGCTCGTCCGAGGTGCGGCGGCCGTATCCGTCGTACGGCTCATGTCCCTGACCGGTGCCCGGGTGCTGCTCGGGCTCTTCGTAGCGTTGCTGCTGTTGCTGGCCGGGCTGCTGCTGGAGGGGCGGCGCCGGCGGGCCCATGGGCTCGCCGACCGAGTCGTCCACCGTGATGGCGATACGGATCGGACGACCGCACTCGCGGCTCAGCGACTCGCTGACGATGGGTGCGAGACGTCCCTCCAGTACGCCCTTGGCGAATTCGTTCGGTACGGCCAGCAGTGCGGTGTCGGCGACCAGAGCCAGGGGCTGGCAGCGTTTGATCCAGCGCTCGTCCTTCGCGTCTACACCGTGCCCCCGCCCCTCACCCAGCAGCTGCTCCAGAACTCGTGGCCACACTGCGGCAAGATCGGCAGGTACGTCAGCCACAAGGCACGCTCTCTCACGGGGTCCCACGAAGGTGTGGTTCTTGGGACGGAAATCGGGATGGGGAGGGAGAAGGGAATGAATCGGAGTTTGGCCAAGGTAGTCAGGGCAACGGCTGCGGTTCAAGTTGTTGTCCACAGGCTGTGCACAGTGTCTCTCCCTGACGGTCGGTTTGACCGGATGGCGTAGCCCCGCGTACCGTGACCAGGTCGAGTTGTCGATGGCTGCTGCCGCCTGCCTCCGATGGGCAAAGATCACGATCTGTGATTGTGAAGCGGTGCACTCGGTGCGTATTCGCGAGCTTCTCGTGGGCGCACGGTGACAGCCAGGCGATGTCCCGCCACCACACAATCATTTCTGGAGCCCCCGAGTGAGCAAGCGCACCTTCCAGCCGAACAACCGCCGTCGCGCCAAGACCCACGGCTTCCGCCTGCGGATGCGCACCCGTGCCGGCCGCGCGATTCTCGCGAACCGTCGTGGCAAGGGTCGCGCCAGCCTTTCCGCCTAATCGCATTAGGTCATGACGTCGTGCTGCCTACCGAGCATCGGCTGAGGCGGCGCGAAGACTTCGCGACCGCGGTACGCCGAGGACGACGGGCCGGACGCCCGCTTCTCGTCGTCCATCTACGTAGCGGTGCAACGGACCCGCACGCGCCTGGGGAGAGCGTTCCCCCGACGCGTGCGGGTTTCGTCGTGAGCAAGGCCGTTGGCGGAGCAGTCGTACGCAACAAGGTGAAGCGCAGGCTTCGCCATCTGATGCGTGACCGGGTGGCTCAGCTGCCCCCCGGTAGCCTGGTAGTCGTACGAGCGTTGCCCGGTGCGGGTGACGCCGCCCATGCACAGCTGGCCCAAGACCTGGATGCCGCTCTTCAGCGGCTGCTGGGAGGGGGCGCTCGATGAAGTACCCACTGCTGGCTCTGATCAAGCTGTATCAGTGGACGATCAGTCCGTTGCTTGGTCCGGTGTGCAAGTACTACCCGTCGTGCTCCCGCTACGGCTACCTGGCCATCGACCGGCACGGTGCGATCAAGGGAACGGCGCTCACTGCCTGGCGCATCCTGCGGTGCAACCCGTGGTCGCTCGGTGGTGTCGACCATGTCCCGCCGCGCAAGCGCCCGCGGTGGCACGAGATGCTGCGTGCCACGTGGCAGGAACGCAAGGGCGGGCCCTCCGCCGCTGGCGTGCCGTCCGGAGAGACCTCCCCGGATACCCCGAGCCCGGCCGCCGAGACCCCGTCCCATGCTCAAGGAGCCTGATTAGTGGACACGATTGCCAGTCTGTTCAGCTTCATCACGACACCCGTTTCCTGGGTCATCGTCCAGTTCCACTCGCTGTACGGGGCGATCTTCGGCCCTGACACGGGCTGGGCCTGGGGCTTGTCCATCGTGTCCCTGGTGATCCTGATCCGTATCTGCCTGATCCCGCTCTTCGTGAAGCAGATCAAGGCGACCCGGGCGATGCAGACGCTGCAGCCCGAGATGAAGAAGATCCAGGAACGCTACAAGAGCGACAAGCAGCGTCAGTCCGAAGAGATGATGAAGCTGTACAAGGAGTCGGGTACCAACCCGCTCTCCTCGTGCCTTCCCATCCTGGCGCAGTCGCCGTTCTTCTTCGCCCTGTACCACGTGCTCTCCGGCATCGCGTCGAACGACACCATCGGCGTCATCGACAAGCCGCTGCTCGAGAGCGCGCAGAAGGCGCACATCTTCGGCGCCCCGCTGGCCGCGAAGTTCATGGACAGCGAGGAAAAGGTCGCGGCGCTGCACGCCTCGCTGACCGACGTCCGCGTCGTGACCGCGATCATGATCGTCCTGATGTCGTTCTCGCAGTTCTACACGCAGCGCCAGCTGATGACGAAGAACGTGGACACGACGGTCAAGACGCCGTTCATGCAGCAGCAGAAGATGCTGATGTACGTGTTCCCGATCATGTTCGCCGTGTTCGGCATCAACTTCCCCGTCGGTGTCCTCGTCTACTGGCTGACCACCAACGTGTGGACCATGGGCCAGCAGATGTTCGTGATCCGTCGGAACCCGACTCCGGGCTCCAAGGCCCAGGCCGCGTTCCTGGAGCGCCTGCACAAGCAGCTCTCGCACACCAAGAAGGTGCGGGGCCGTGGCAACGCGAACGTCATCAAGGCGATCGTCGCCAAGGGCCGTGACCGCAACGAGTTCGAGCGCAAGTTTATCAACGGTCTGAGCAAGGAAGGCCTGGTCGCCCAGGCTGACGGCTCGGTCGCGCCGAGCGAGTCCGCCGTCGCCACGGAGACCGAGGACGGCACTCCGGCCGCCGGTGGCGGTGCCCCGAAGCGGCAGCAGCCCAAGCGCCAGAGCAAGTCGCAGCGTCAGTCCGCCGCCGCACACAGCAAGGCGGAGAGCGACACGGAGACGGCTTCGGATGCGAAGACGTCACTGGAGAAGACTCAGGACGAGCCTGAGGACGCCACCCCCAAGGACAAGGCCGCGGGCGGCAAGACCGGGTCAGGAAACGCACGCCAAGCCAAGTCCGGGCAGCGCAAGGGCCAGCAGCGCCCCAAGCACCCGTCCAAGAAGTAGAAGGAGTCCATCCCGTGACGGAAGGCACCACCGCCCCCGCCGAGGCTGAGGCCGAGGTCGAGGCCGGCGACACTCTTACCCGTCTTGAGCAGGAGGGCGAGATCGCGGCGGACTACCTCGAGGGTCTGCTGGACATCGCCGATCTCGACGGCGACATCGACATGGACGTCGAGGCCGACCGCGCCGCTGTCTCGATCATCAGCGACTCGAACAGCCGCGATCTGCAGAAGCTCGTCGGCCGTGACGGTGAGGTCCTGGAGGCGCTCCAGGAGCTGACGCGTCTCGCGGTGCACCGCGAGACGGGTGACCGCAGCCGTCTGATGCTGGACATCGCGGGCTACCGTGCCAAGAAGCGCGAGGAGCTCTCCGAGCTGGGCGCCAAGGCCGCGGCCGAGGTGAAGAGCTCCGGTGAGCCGGTCAACCTCAAGCCGATGACGCCCTTCGAGCGCAAGGTCGTGCATGATGCGGTCAAGGCCGCCGGTCTGCGCAGCGAGTCCGAGGGCGAGGAGCCGTCGCGCTTCGTCGTCGTGCTTCCCGCCTGATCGCACGTCGTTCTCCCGGCCCCGTCTGTTCACAGGCGGGGCCGGTCTTTTCAGCCTGATAGTCAGCCACCCCAGTGCGGTACGGAAGGACGGTCCCCGTGACGGAGGCAGCGGAGCTCCCCTCGGCGCCCGAGCAGGCCCGGGCGGTATTCGGTGAGCGCTTCTCGGACGCGGTCCGGTACGCGGAGTTGCTGGCCGATGCGGGAGTGCGGCGCGGCCTGATCGGCCCCCGCGAAGTGCCCCGGCTGTGGGAGCGGCACCTGCTGAACTGCGCGGTCCTCTCCGAGGTCGTGCCCGAGAACGTGATGGTGTGCGACGTCGGCTCGGGCGCGGGTCTGCCGGGCATTCCGCTGGCTCTCGTCCGGCCGGACCTGAAGATCACGCTGCTTGAACCGCTGCTGCGACGGACGACCTTCCTCACCGAAGTGGTCGAGCTGCTCGGGCTCGACCATGTGACGGTCGTGCGCGGGCGGGCCGAAGAGGTCCTTGGGAAGCTGCCTCCCGTCCACGTGGTGACGGCGCGGGCCGTTGCGCCACTGGACCGCCTCGCGGCCTGGGGCGTGCCGCTCCTGCGTCCGTACGGGGAGATGCTGTTGCTCAAGGGCGACACGGCCGAGGAAGAGGTCAAGGCTGCGGGAGCGGCTCTGGGCAAGCTCGGCGCGGTGACCACATCGGTGCTGCACGTCGGCGAGGGCGTGGTGGACCCGCTGTCCACGGTCGTGCGGGTTGAGGTCGGAGAGAGCCCCGGTGGTGTGCGCTTCGCGGCCAAGCGCGCGAAGGCTGCCCGAACGGGGCGGACCCGGCGTCGTCGCTGAGCGGTCTCACCCTCGTCGTTCATCCGTCCTGACGACGAGCCGTACTCCACAAAAGCTTCCAAACGTACGCATACCGGGGTGTCGCGCAAGCGGCACCCCGGCTGCCGTGCATCGTGTTTCACGTGAAACGTCGCTCACTGCTGCATGGCATCATCAGTCGCGGCCGCGCTGCGGAACCTCGCGACCGCCGGCCACTCGGTTCCCTCGATAAGGGAACGGAGTTGTCCACAGAGGTGGATTCGTCCACAGAAGACCGGGCCTCGCTGGTTCACGACCCTCAAAGCATGGGAGGCTCTGTTCATTGCGAGCCTGAAGTCGAGGAGAGTGAATCCTTGCGGTCCGACGCCAACATCGCGGGACCGATGACCGATCCGGTCCCCGGTCCCCGTACCGAGTCGGCGGGGGAGGATGTTTCACGTGAAACACCGCCCCCGATGGACGACACCCCTATCGGTCGTGCTGCCCAACTGGCGGTGGAAGCCCTTGGCCGTGCAGGCGAGGGCCTGCCACGACCCGAGCAGACCCGAGTCATGGTGGTTGCCAATCAGAAGGGTGGAGTGGGCAAGACGACGACAACCGTCAACCTCGCCGCTTCACTCGCTCTGCACGGCGCGCGCGTCCTGGTCGTCGACCTCGACCCGCAGGGCAACGCCTCCACAGCTCTGGGAATCGATCACCACGCCGAAGTTCCGTCGATCTACGACGTGTTGGTCGAGAGCAAGCCGCTGTCAGAAGTCGTGCAGCCGGTCCCCGATGTCGAGGGACTCTTCTGCGCTCCGGCCACCATCGATCTCGCCGGTGCGGAGATCGAGCTGGTGTCGCTCGTGGCGCGTGAGAGCCGACTGCAGCGGGCGATCCAGGCGTACGAGCAGCCGCTGGACTACATCCTCATCGACTGCCCGCCGTCGCTCGGTCTGCTGACGGTCAACGCTCTGGTCGCCGGCGCGGAGGTGCTGATCCCGATTCAGTGCGAGTACTACGCACTGGAGGGCCTCGGTCAGCTCCTGCGCAACGTCGACCTGGTGCGGGGACACCTGAACCCCAACCTGCACGTCTCGACGATCCTGCTCACCATGTACGACGGCCGGACCCGGCTCGCCTCACAGGTGGCGGACGAGGTGCGCAGCCACTTCGGCGAAGAGGTCCTGCGGACGAGCATTCCCCGCTCGGTCCGTATCTCCGAGGCGCCGAGCTACGGGCAGACTGTGCTCACCTACGATCCAGGGTCGAGCGGTGCCCTCTCGTACTTCGAGGCGGCACGGGAGATCGCGCTCCGCGGTGTCGGCGTTCGCTACGACGTACAGCACGCCCACACGGGCGCTCAGAATGATCAGCACAGCATGACGGAGGGGATGCAGTGAGCGAGCGACGAAGAGGGCTGGGTCGTGGCCTCGGCGCCCTGATCCCTGCGGCCCCGACGGAGAAGTCGACCGCCCAGGCCATGGGCGGAGCTTCGAACTCGCCCAGTGCTGTACCGGTACTCACCGCTGAGCGGGGGATCGCGGCCGCGAAGGTGGCGGCGCTCCCGCAGAGCCCCGTTTCACATGAAACGGAGCAGCCGCTGAACGGAGCGGTGGAGGCCGAGGAGAGTCCGGTCGGTGCGCACTTCGCCGAGCTGCCTCTCGACTTCATCACGCCCAACCCGAGGCAGCCCCGTGAGGTCTTCGACGAGGACGCCCTCGCCGAGCTCGTGACTTCCATCAAGGAGGTCGGGCTTCTCCAGCCTGTCGTCGTACGGCAGGTAGGGGCCTCGCGCTACGAGCTCATCATGGGCGAGCGGCGCTGGCGTGCTTGCCGTGAGGCAGGGCTCGAGCGCATCCCGTCGATCGTCCGCGCGACGGACGACGAGAAGCTCCTCCTGGACGCGCTCCTTGAGAACCTGCACCGTGCGCAGCTGAATCCGCTGGAAGAGGCTGCCGCCTACGACCAGCTGCTCAAGGACTTCAACTGCACGCACGATCAGCTGGCGGACCGGATCGGCCGTTCCCGCCCGCAGGTCTCGAACACGCTGCGGCTGCTGAAGCTGTCGCCGGGCGTCCAGCGCAGGGTCGCCGCCGGAGTGCTCTCCGCGGGCCACGCTCGTGCTCTGCTGTCCGTAGAGGACTCGGAGGAGCAGGACCGCCTGGCGCATCGGATCGTGGCCGAGGGGCTCTCGGTGCGGGCCGTCGAGGAGATCGTGACCCTCATGGGTTCACGGCCACAGAGTGCCCCGCGGGCCAAGGGGCCGCGTGCGGGCGCTCGGGTATCGCCGTCGCTGACCAACCTCGCCACTCGTCTCTCCGACCGGTTCGAGACCCGTGTGAGGGTGGACCTGGGGCAGAAGAAGGGCAAGATCGTCGTCGACTTCGCCTCCCTGGAGGACCTGGAGCGCATCCTCGCGACGCTCGCTCCGGGCGAGGGGCCGGTCCTGAAGAACGGACTGGCCGAGGACCCCGCCGAGGACGACACGTCCGAGGGCGGAGAGGCCTGAGCCTCGACAGCCAGTCCGCTGAGAGCGGGCCGTGTCCGGTGTGTACCGGAACACGGCCCGCTCTTTGCTTTCTTACGGTATCGGTGCAATCGCATCGTGGATACGATGCGATTGGGTATGGCACATCCAGCTGACGGCACCTCATGGGAGGGGAGAGGGCCATGCGATCGGTGAGCCGCACCGGACTGATGACTGCGGGCCTTGGGCTGGGAGCCGTCGGCGGATTCGTCGGCAGCCTGCTGAAGGAACGGAGCGCTCTGACTGCCGCCCGTGATGCGGCGGGCGAAGGAAGTGAGGAACAGCCTTCATGGGGCGTCGGCTCGTACCGCTCACGCTGGACAACCTCCCGGACCTTCCCCAGCGTTGCCGGACGTGTGTCTTCTGGGAGCTGGACCCGGTCAGCGGCCAGGCCGCGGTAAAGGCCGGTACGCCGGAGCTCGAGAAGGAGGCGTGGATCTCCGCCGTCCTGCTGGAGTGGGGATCCTGCGGCCGAGTCGTCTACGTCGATGATGTTCCGGTTGGCTTCGTGCTGTACGCCCCGCCGGCGTACGTGCCCCGTGCCACCGCGTTTCCGACGAGCCCCGTGTCCCCCGATGCCGTGCAGCTGATGACCGCTTGGATCATGCCGGGCTATCAGGGCCAGGGGATCGGCCGTGTGATCGTCCAGACAGTCGCGAAGGATCTGCTGCGCCGCGGGTTCAAGGCGATCGAGGCCTTCGGGGATGCCCGATGGGAGAAGCCCGCCTGTGTGCTGCCCGCCGATCATCTACTGGCGGTGGGCTTCAAGACGGTCCGCCCGCATCCCTCGTATCCACGGCTGAGGCTTGAGCTGCGTACGACGCTCTCCTGGAAGGAGGACGTCGAGCTGGCGCTCGACCGACTGCTCGGAGCCGTGCAGAAGGAGCCCGTGCTCCGACCGCTCTGACTCATGCTGGTCACGCACCCCTGTCGTGCGAATGGGCCAACCCCGGAGGGTTGGCCCATTCGTGTTTCACGTGAAACAACGCGTCGCTTGTCGCGACGCCGCTCGCTACTCGGCGATGAAGTCCGCGAGGTCGCGCTCGAGAGCGGCCTTCGGCTTGGCGCCGACGATCGTCTTGGCCACCTCGCCGTCCTGGTACACGTTCAGGGTCGGGATGGACATGACGCCGTACTTGGCCGCGATGCCCGGGTTCTCGTCGATGTTGAGCTTCACGATCTCGATCTTGTCGCCGTGCTCGGCCGCGATCGCCTCGAGGGACGGCGCGATCTGGCGGCACGGTCCGCACCAAGCGGCCCAGAAGTCCACCAGGACGGGCTTGTCGTTCTTCAGGACGTCTTCCTCGAAGGAGGCGTCGGTCACGTTCTTCAGAGTGCCGGCCACGGCGGGCTCCTTAACTTGGTGGTGCGGTGGGGAGGATGGGATGTCAGACGGCGGCGGCAGCCGTCTCGCTGTCCACGAGGGCAGCGAGGAACCGCTCGGAGTCGAGGGCGGCGGAGCAGCCGGTACCGGCCGCCGTGATCGCCTGGCGGTACGTGTGGTCGACGACGTCACCGGCGGCGAAGACGCCGGGAACGTTCGTCCGGGTCGAGGGCGCGTCGACCTTCAGGTAGCCCTCGTCGTCCAACGTGAGCTGGCCCTTGAAGAGCTCCGTACGCGGGTCGTGGCCGATGGCGATGAACAGGCCGGTCACGGGCAGCTCGGCGGTCTCACCCGTCTTCAGGTTGCGCAGCGTCAGGCCGGAGAGCTTCTGCTCGCCCTTGATCTCGGCGATCTCGCTGTCCCACACGAACTTGATCTTCGGGTCGGCGAAGGCGCGCTCCTGCATCGCCTTGGAGGCGCGCAGGGTGTCGCGGCGGTGCACGATCGTCACGGACTTGGCGAAGCGCGAGAGGAAGGTGGCTTCCTCCATCGCGGTGTCGCCGCCGCCGATCACGGCGATGTCCTGATCCTTGAAGAAGAAGCCGTCGCAGGTCGCGCACCAGGAGACGCCGCGTCCGGAGAGTGCGTCCTCGTTCGGCAGGCCGAGCTTGCGGTGCTGGGAGCCGGTCGTCACGATCACGGTCTTCGCGCGGTGGACGGTGCCTGCCGTGTCGGTCACGGTCTTGATCTCGCCGCTGAGGTCGACGGAGATCACATCGTCCGGCACCAGCTCGGCGCCGAAGCGCTCGGCCTGGGCCCGCATGTTGTCCATGAGCTCGGGGCCCATGACGCCGTCCTGGAAGCCGGGGAAGTTCTCCACCTCGGTGGTGTTCATCAGCGCACCGCCTGCGGTGACGGCGCCCTCGAACACCAGGGGCTTCAGCGACGCTCGCGCGGTGTAGAGCGCCGCCGTGTAGCCGGCGGGCCCGGAGCCGATGATGATCACGTTACGGACGTCGGTCACGGCTTGAGTCCTCGTCTCTGGAGACTGCTGCGTACTGCTGGTGGGTGCCTGTCTCAGGTCTCTCACCCCACCCAACGGATCCTACGGGGCATGCATTCCCGACGTGTCCGAGCGCACGGAAGCATGTCAGGGACGTCAGGATGCCACGCTGGGCCGAGTCCACCGCCGCGGCGGTGAGAGGGTCAGGGCCGCGCGTAGGAGTTGGTCAGCAGTACCTTGCCCGCAGCGGTGGCCGACGACGCCTTGTCGACGCACGTCGCGTCGATGACGTACGCGGAGACCTTCGTGCTGTCGGAGTCGTGGGACGCCACGACGAGGTAGGCGTCCTTCCCCTTATAGGTGCCCTCTTCGGCGGCGAGCGCTGTCCTGTCGCCGATGCCGAGCTGAATGCACTTCGGGATGCTGACCGTGGCCTCGCGCAGCGGTGCTCCCTTTTCCTTCGGGGACTCTGGGCTGGACCGCACGCCGAAGGACGGCTCGTCGCTGCCGGAGGAGTCGGGTCCCTTGGTGGGCGCCTCGGTGAGCAGGTCGGTCACCTGGCCCTTGAGCGTGCCTTCGGAGAAGGCGTGCGCGGAGTCGGAGTGGCCCGATGCCGTGTCGCTCTTACCGCCCGAGTCGCCGCCCACGTTCTGTATCAGCAAGGAACCGAGACCGATGGCGGCTGCGGTGAAGACAGCACCGAGCACTACGTTGCGCCGACGGCCACTCCGGAACTTGCTTCCGCGTCCGGGGCCCGTGGCGGCACGGGCGTGCCCCGGGGGCCGGTCTGCGGGTGGGCCGGAGGCGGGCGTTGTTTCACGTGAAACACGCACAGCGGCCGCCGGCTTGAGTGCTGGGTCCGGATCGATCGACTCGACGGAGACGGGCGCGATTTCGACGGAGCCGGGCGCGATGGAGTCCAGCAGAGCTTCCGCCGCCAGCGCCGCGTCGATGCGCCCGGCGACGTCGGCCGGCATCCGTGGCGGTCCCGGCAGCGTGCCGAGCATGCCGCGGATCTCCTCCAGGGAGTCGTAGACATCGGCGCAGAGCGGGCAGCCGTCCAGGTGTCGCCGCACATCGACGGTTCGGGACGGAGTGAGCAGCCCCTCCGTGAGGTCGGAGATCTCAGCGACTTCTGGGTGCCCGGCCGAGTCGGTCGTGGTTGTCACGCTCGCCCACCTCCGCCCTTCACAGCAGCTGAATCGCTTGGTCCCGCATCCCGTGGTCCCGCTGCAGGTGGGACGGATGTCCCCTGCGTCCGGTTCCTTCCCGGGTCCGGCTTCTTGCCGTCCTTGTCGGCGCCGCTGTCTCCGCGCTGCGCGCGCGTCTCCGTGCGCAGGTGGGTGAGCAGCGGCAGCAGTCTGGCTCTGCCGCGTGCGCAGCGGCTCTTCACGGTGCCGGTGGGCACTTCGAGCACGAGGGCCGCCTCGGCCACCGGATAGCCCTGCATGTCCACAAGGACCAGGGCGGCGCGCTGGTCGTGCGGCAGGGTGCCCAGCGCCTCGACGACCTCGCGGTGCAGATCGCCACGCTCGACGGGGGCCGCCGCTGACTCGTGCGGCTCGAGGAGCTGCTCGAGCCGTTCGTTGTCGTCGATGGGAGAGGTCTTCCGGGACGCCGCCTTGCGCGCCCGGTCGAGGCAGGCGTTCACGGTGATCCGATGCAACCACGTCGTGACGGCCGACTGCCCGCGGAAGGTGTGCGCGGCACGGTAGGCGGAGACGAGAGCGTCCTGGACGGCGTCAGCGGCTTCCTCGCGGTCGCCCAGCGTGCGCAGGGCCACGGCCCACAGGCGATCGCGATGGCGTCGGACGAGTTCGCCGAAGGCGTCCTTGTCCCCGGCCACGTGGCGGGCCAGGAGGTCCTGGTCGCTCATCTCGCCGTGCGTGGTGTCGTCCACCGTCGAACCCCCTCCCCCGGTGAGCCTTGGCCCGTCAGCCTGTGAACTTCACGTCCGTGATGGCCTGCTTGTACCCCGCGCTGCTGTACTCATCACGCGGTGACCGCGGTACATCGGTGAGCCAGACGAGTACGTACCGCGTCGAGACCGGCCTCTTCGCCTTGATCTTCGCGGATTGGCCCGTGGTCGTGGCGGTCCCGATCTTCTTCATCGAGCTCGGGGGCGTCGACGAGGACATCGAGTCCGCGGCATACAGCTCGACCGTCGTGTGGTCGCCGAGGTAGCGGAGCCCGAGCGACGCGGCCGACACGTCCTGCTCCTTGCCGAGGTCGTACACGATGCCGACGCCGGGCTTGTAGGGGGCCAGCTTGGGGCCCCCTATGAAGCTGTTGGTCCGCCAGTACGTCGAGTCGTCGCCGTCGTACGTGTTGGGGACGCCTTGAAGGTCCTGAGCTTCGCCCTCGAGGACGTACTCCTGGGCGTTCGCGATCTTGATCGGATGCGTGGGCTTCGGCTTGTTCTTGTCGCCCTCGTCGGAGGTGTCCGAGCTGCCGGGTTCATCGGAGTTCCCCCGGTCCATCAGCGCGTCCGCAAGCTGCCAGCTACCGAGCCCCAGGGCCGCGATGAGCAGTGCGGACACAGCCCACTTGAGGGCCTTTCCGGTACGGCTCTGCAGCGGAGGCGGTGGGGTGGGCACTGGCTGGGTGGCGCCCGGACGGGGCGCGGTGCGGCCGTACGTGCCCTGTTGATAGGTCGTGCGCTGGTACTCGGGCGGTGCGGTGAACGCGGGCTCCGGCGGGCGGATGCGGGGCATCTCGCCGATCGCCTTCACCAGCTCCTCCGGCGTCGTGCACGGCGGCTCCTGGCGGGAGGCCGTCGCACCCTCGTTCACGAGCGCGCGCATGGCGAGTTCGGAGAGGCCCCTGTGCACGCCTGCGCGCACTTGGTCGGGGGCGATCAGACCGACACCCTTGGGCAGCCCGGAGAGGCCGTACGCGTCGTCCTCGTACGGCCAGCGCTGGGTCAGCGAGGCGTACAGGAGTGCACCGACCGCTTCGGTGTCCGTGCGCTGCGGGGTGTCGGAGCTGATGCCGCGCAGCGCCGCGTTCACGGCGAGGCCGCGGATGCGGTACTGACCGGAGGACGTCCGCAGCACCGCGCTCGGGGTCAGCCGCAGGTGGGCGAGGCCCTCACGATGGGCGGCAGCCATGGCCTGGGCGACCTGACTGACGAGCTGGTACGCGTCGTGCGCCTCAAGAGGGCCCGCCGCGAGCAGCGCGGTGAGTTCCGTGGCGTCGGGCAGCCACTCGTGCACCACGTAGACGAGGTCGTTCTCCTCCACCGCGTCCAGGACGTGCACGAAGCGGGGGTCGCCGAGCAGCGCCGACGAGCGGGCCGCGGCGAGTACCGATCGTGCCCGTGGATGGTCCGCGGGCAGCAGATGTACACCGACGGCCCGGCGGAGCTTCTCGTCCACCGCACGCCAGCTGCTGAAACCGTCCAGACGGGTGACGCACTCTTCGAGTCGATAGCGTCTGGCGAGCTTGTGACCGCTGTGCAGCTCGGGGGGTGATGCCGCCCCCGGGCCAGTGGGCTCACCGGTCTCTGCTGCGCCTTCTTCTGCCGTTTCCCGCTCCCGGGTCTGGGCCACCCCGTCGGCCGTGGCCTCGTCCGCCTTCGCGGTCAGCGGCTCATCGCCGCTGTTGTCTGCCACGTCGACGGCAGCCGTGCTCCGTTCCGCCACCGTCGTTCCTGCCTCCCCATCCATTGCGCTTCGTCAGACGCCAAAGCCAATTGTGCCCACAGTCCGGCGCTATGCACGACACGCGGTGGCCGGTGATGGTTGTGCGAACCCCTGGATCTCACCGTCCGAGACGGCCGCGGACCATCCCGACCATGGAATTGAGCTCCGCAATCCGCATCTTTCGGGCGGCCACGAAGAAGACGGCGCCGAGAACGATTCCACCGCCGATCAGGGCGGCGAGAGAGCCGAGGACACCCTGTCCGAGCCCTTGGGTGATCGCGTACGCGGCGCCGCCGCCGAGGAGCGCTGCGGGCACCGAGGCCATCCCGAGACGGGCGTACGTGCGCAGCACGTGTGAGCCGTCGAGATCGCCGCCCAGACGCTTGCGCAGCCGCTGCCAGGCGACACCCACGCCGATCGCGTACGCGAGGCCGTAGGACGCGGCCATACCGGCCACCGCCCAGCGGGTCGGCAGCAGGTAGAAGCAGAGCACGGCGGCCACCGCGTTCGCGCCGGCCACGATGACCGTGTTGTAGAAGGGGGTGCGTGTGTCTTCGTAGGCGTAGAACGCACGCAGGACGACGTACTGCACGGAGTACGGGATCAGGCCGAGGCTGAAGGCCATCAGCATGTAGCCCATGTTCGTGGCGCTGTCTGCGCCGGAGCCGCCGAAGATCAGCGTGCACATCGGGATGCCGAGCGCGATGAACCCGAAGGAGATCGGGACAATGGCGACCGCTGTGTTGCGCAGTCCCTGTGAGATGTCGTCCCGGACGGCTCCGGTGTCCCCGTCGTGGGCGGAGCGGGACAGCCGGGGCAGCAAGGCGGCCATCAGCGACACGGTGATGATGGCCTGCGGCAGACCCCAGATGAGCTGAGCGTTGGCGTAGGCCGCGAAGCCGGTGCCGTCGACACCGGATTCCTTGCCCGCCGCGGTGGACAGCTGGATGACGAAGATGGCGCCCGCCTGGTTGGCGAGCACGAAGAGCACGGTCCACTTGGCGAGCTTCGCGGCCTTGCCGAGGCCGTGGCCCTTCCAGTCGAAGCGCAGCTTCAGCTTGAATCCGGACTCCCGCAGGTACGGGATCATCGCGAGGCCCTGGACGACGATGCCGAGCAGGATGCCGATCCCGAGCAGCCGCTCGGCCTCGGGCGGCATCGTGCCGGCGGTCATGTGCGAGGTGTCGATCGTGCCGTACACCCAGATGAAGGTGCCGAGGGTGCAGATGATGACGATGTTGTTGAGGACCGGGGTCCACATCATCGGGCCGAACGATCCGCGGGCGTTCAGGATCTGCCCCATCACCACATGGACGCCCATGAAGAAGATCGAGGGCAGGAAGTACCGGACGAACGTGATCGCGACCTCGTTGGCCGCGGGGTCGTTGGCGACGGGTACGGCGAGCATGCGGACGAACAGTGGCGCGGCGAACATCGCGCCCACCGTGAGCGCGCCGAGCACCACCATGACGACCGTGAGGAGCCTGTTTGCGTAGGCCTGGCCGCCGTCGCTGTCGTCCTTCATGGCGCGGACGAGCTGCGGCACGAAGACCGAGTTCAGACCGCCGCCGACGGTCAGGATGTAGATCATCGTCGGCAACTGGTAGGCGACCTGGAAGGTGTCACCCAGCAGGCTGACGCCCAGCGCGGCGACAATCAGCGCGGAGCGGATGAAACCGGTGAGCCGGGAGACCATCGTGCCCGCGGCCATCACCGCACTCGACTTCAACAGGCTCGACGCCCGACCTCCGCCACCCGACTTCGGGGCCGGTGCGGGAGTCGGGGGAGCTGCCGGGGCCGGGACCATCGGAGGCTCGGGGGGCTGGTGGCCGCCCGGTTGTTGGTAGCCGTTGCCTTGGGGATAGCCGTCCTGGGGGTAGCCGCCGCCCTGCTGATAGGTGGCGGCCTGCTGCTCGCGGTAGCCGCCCGGCTGCTGGTCCCGGAAGAGGTGGGCGAAGGCGTCCGGCTCGTGGCGCTCCTCGCCGGCCTGGGTGACCAGGTCGTCGACGCCCACGAACTGCGTCGTACGGGCGTCGTCGCCGTACGGGAGGTGCCGGGTCGGTCCTTCGGGTTCGGGGGCCGGGGTCTGGGCCCACACGCGGGGGTCCGGGGCGTGCTGCGGTGAGGGCGGCTGGGAGTAGAGCGGCTGGGGGTCCTGGTAGTAGCCGGGCGGCGGCGGGGGGTGCGCGGCGCGGTCGTACAGCGCCTCGGTCACCGGGTCCTGGGCGGTGAGGTCCTGTGCCCGGTAGGGGTCCTGGTCGTAGGCGTCCTGGAGGTACAGGTCCGGGGCGGGCTGGGGTGGCACCTGCCCGTCCTCAGGGGGACCGGAACCGCCCGCGCCCTGGCCACGGTCACCGTCGTACGGCGCGTTCATGGATTACCCCACCTCATCGTCCCCGGGCCCACCGGCCACGACATCGCTCAACGGTCCACTCTCTCACCCGTGTCCGACGGGTCGGTGCTTTCCGGAGCGGTGTCCGGTGACGGGTCACTCGGCTGCTCGGGGTCGTCCTCACCCGGCTCCGTGCCTGACTCGCCCTCGGGACCGTCCTCCGGGCCCTCCTCGGCCTGCTGCCGGGCGGCCCGCTTGCGCTGGGTGTACATCCGGAATCCGGCGAGGACGAGGAGCAGTACGCCGCCCGCGATGACCAGCATCACGGTGAGGGTGATCTCGGTGACGTTCACGTCGAAGCGGACCGCTTCGCCGTACGGCTGGCCGTCCTCGGTGTAGAGCTGGGCGTAGACCGGGACCGGGCCGTTGGCATTGGCCGTCGTGGTGAACTTCACCGACTGGGCGTGCCCGCCCGCGACCTTGACCGGCTGCTCGTAGTAAGCCTTGTCGCCGATCTTCAGGCGGGTGGGGTTCTCCGAGGTCAGGCGCAGAACCATGTGGTCGACGCCCTGGACCAGGTTGTTCTGCACCGTCACCGGGATGGTCGCGCTGCGGCCCGAGAGCTTCGCGTCGGACTTCTTGATCAGCGCCACTTGTTCGATGAGCGTGGTCAGGTAGTTCTCCACGCCCTGGCGGAATGTCGCCGCCTCGGCGGACCTGCCCCGCCAGGACGTCGACATCTCACGGTCTATGGCCCGCCCGAAGGGCGTGATGACGCGGTCGGGCTCGCTGAGGATCGTCTGGAAGCGGTTGAGTTTGTTCTGGGTGTTCTGGATGGACTTGAAGGCCGACTTCGGCAGCTCCTGCTTGCGCAGCGACGCCGGGTACGACCCGGCCGAAGGCACCTGGGTCGTGGCTGACGGGTCCGGCTTCGCCTTCGCCGCCGCCGACAGGTCCTGCGGCTCCGACCAGCGCTCGTCGGAGAGGGCGGTCAGTGCCTTCGCCATCGCCTGGGCCTGGCTGGCGGACGGCATGCGCTGCGGGGCGACGACGATGTTGCGCTGATTGTCGGGGTCCTGCAGCGTCACCATCAGGCTCTGGGCGAGGAACTGCTGCACGGCGAGCGTGGAGTTCTCGGCCCCTGTCATGTCGCCCTGGAAGGCCGTGGAGAGGCGTGCGTCGGCCACCACGGCCGTCGTGCCGCCGCCGATGGGGCGGGCGGCGTTGGGCGTGTAGGGCAGCGCGTCGCCCTCACGCAGGCTGTCGCTCCGGGTGATCACCGAGTGGGCGCCCGCCGAGGTGGAGACGTCGACGATCGACGGATCGAGGGCGCCGTCAACGGGCCACGCGAAGTCCGACTGCGGCTTGACGTGGAGGATGACCTCCACGGCCTCCGCCCCCACATCGGTGGCGTCCTTGAGCTGGCCCAGGGAACCGGTGACGGTCTTGCCGTTGTGGGCGAGCGAGGCCAGGTCAGGGTCGGCGAAGGGCAGCGCGACGACCTTCTCGTCCTTCACGGTCTGCTCGAGTTTGTTGAGCCACTCCTTGGCGACCGCCTGGCCCTTGCCCGCCGTGGTGCTCTTGCCGTCGGCGGTCTGCACCCGGTAGTTCCGGGTCATCGCGTCGACCGAGGCCAGCAGGTCGGGATCGATGACCCAGGTGACATCGAGCTGGCGGCCCAGGGACAGCATTTGCTCCAGGCGACCGCCGGGGGCGAGCTCCTTGGCCAGGTCGTCGTCCGTGAAGACAGGCGTCTGCTGCTCGTCCGAGCCGGTCTCCGCCGTGAGGTGCGCGGTGGAGATGAGCGGCCACAGATAGGTCGTCTTGGTCTTCGTGTCGGCGGCGTCCGACTGCCACGGCAGGAAGGTCCGCTCGAAGCCGAGCACCTGGGACCAGGGCTGGGCGCTGGTCCGGCCCGTGAGTGAGACACCGAGCTGGTAGACGCCGTCGGCGCCGAGGTCCAGCGCCTTGACGGGTACGGAGATGCTGAAGTCCTGACGGATGCCGGGGGCGAGCTTGGAGAACTTCTTGACGTACTTGCCGCCGACCTCCGTGCCGTCGGCTCCCTGCTGGTAGCCGGTGCGCTTGGCGGCGGAGTCGATCTGGCTCCTGCCGTTCAGGACCGGCCCCAGGCGCAGCCCGACCTCGGCCCCCGTCACCGACTGCTTGCCCTCGTTGGTGACCGTGCCGGAGACGGTGAGCGTGTCTCCGTCCGACGGGGCGGTGGGTGTGAGTTTGTTGAGCGAGACGTCGACGGTGTTCGAACCGGTGGCGTCTGCTGCCGCGCTCGCTTCAGCGCTCGGCGCCGCGGCGTGCGCGGTCGGCGCCGCCGGCAGCTGCAGCATCCCGGTCAGCAATGGGGCCGCAGCCAGCAACGCTGCCGTACGCCGCAGCCACCGGCGGGCAGGTGAGGGACTGGTCCCCGGGAAGTCTGCCGCCTCGGCCACGCGTTGCCCGTCCTCGTTGTCGTCAGTGGTCGTCGGTTGTGCGTCCACGCATGGTAACGAGGTGCGCTGTGGCGAAGTGCCGCGGACTGCTCCACATGATCGGAAGACCTGGCCGGGGAGGGGCGCGCGGCTCCGACGGCCCCGCCGAAAACCGGGCGGCCTGGGGCGTCCGGGGCACGTACCCTTTTCTGTTGTGCCGAACGCCAATGAAGAAAATCCCAGCGCACTGAGCCAGGTGCAGCGCCGCGCGGTCAGTGAACTGCTGCGTGTGTCCCCTGTCGCGGACGATCTTGCCCGCCGTTTCCAGGAGGCCGGGTTCTCCCTCGCCCTGGTCGGCGGGTCGGTCAGAGACGCGCTCCTTGGCCGGCTCGGCAATGACCTGGACTTCACGACCGATGCCCGCCCCGAGGACGTACTGAAGATCGTCAGGCCGTGGGCGGACTCGGTGTGGGAGGTCGGGATCGCCTTCGGTACGGTCGGGAGCCAGAAGGACGGCTACCAGATCGAGGTCACGACCTACCGGTCGGAGGCGTACGACAGGACCTCGCGCAAGCCCGAGGTGTCGTACGGCGACTCCATCGAGGAAGACCTCGTACGCCGTGATTTCACCGTGAACGCGATGGCCGTCGCTCTTCCCGAGAAGGAGTTCGTCGACCCGCACGGGGGGCTCGAGGACCTGGCCGAGCGTGTCCTGCGTACCCCTGGCGCTCCGGAGGACTCGTTCTCCGATGACCCGCTGCGGATGATGCGGGCCGCACGGTTCGCAGCGCAGCTGGACTTCGAGGTGGCTCCGGAGGTCGTCGCGGCGACGAAGGCGATGGCCGAGCGCATCGACATCGTCTCCGCGGAGCGCGTCCGTGACGAACTGAACAAGCTGATCCTCTCGCCGAACCCGGCGAAGGGACTTGCTCTACTTGTCGACACGGGCCTCGCCGACCGCGTGCTGCCCGAGCTTCCGGCGCTGCGTCTGGAGAGCGACGAGCACCATCGTCACAAGGACGTCTATGACCACTCGCTGATCGTCCTCGAGCAGGCGATGGCGCTGGAGGAGGACGGCCCGGACCTGACGCTGCGGCTCGCGGCGCTGCTGCACGACATCGGGAAGCCGCGGACACGGCGCTTCGAGGACGACGGCCGGGTCTCCTTCCACCACCACGAGGTGGTGGGCGCCAAGATGACCAAGAAGCGGATGACGGCGCTCAAGTACTCGAACGAGCTCGTCAAGGACGTCTCGCGTCTGGTGGAGCTGCACCTGCGTTTCCATGGCTACGGGACGGGCGAGTGGACGGACTCGGCCGTGCGGCGCTACGTGCGCGACGCGGGCCCTCTCCTCAGCCGACTGCACAAGCTGACCCGGTCCGACTGCACGACGCGGAACAAGCGGAAGGCCAATGCGCTGTCACGTGCGTACGACGGCCTGGAAGAGCGCATCGCGCGGCTTCAGGAGCAGGAGGAGCTGGAGTCGATCCGTCCCGACCTGGACGGCAACGAGATCATGGAGGTCCTGGACGTGCGACCGGGCCCGGCGATCGGTCAGGCCTACAAGTTCCTGCTGGAGCTGAGGCTGGAGAACGGCCCGATGGAGCGGGATGCCGCGGTGGCGGCGCTCAAGGAGTGGTGGGCCGCGCAGGAGTGAGATGGAGCTCGGTGCGATGTTTCACGTGAAACATCGCACCGGATCCGGACATGCGAAGGGGCACTGTTTCACGTGAAACAGTGCCCCTTCGCGTATGCCGCTACTTGTTCTTCAGGCAGAGCACCACATCGTGGCTGCCGCCGGTCTGGTAGTAGGAGACCTCGGTCCCCTTGACCGCGTCGCACTTGCTGACGCTGCTCGTGTTGTCGAACTTCTCGATGACCTCGAACTCGGCGTCACTCGAAGAGCAGTCAGTGTTCTTCAGGTCCGGCGCGGACTGCGTGCCCTTGTTGTGCAGGCAGTCACCGACGGCTGTGGTCTCCGCGTCGCTCTTGCCCAGCTGCCACTTGACGACAGCGATGATGATGGCGACAAGGATGAAGCCACCGATGCGCAGCATGAGCTTCTTGCCGCGCCCACTCGGAGCGGCCGGAGGCGGAATCGGGGCGCCCTGGTTGTAGGGCGGGTAGGGCTGCTGCGGAACGGTGGGCTGGCCGGGCTGGCCGGGGTGCGGCTGCACGCCCTGGCCGTACGGATTCTGGCCCTGGGGCGGAGTAGTCACTTGGGGTTCCCCCTCGAACGGAAGCGCGATGGCGCGGATACGACGTCCGTAAGTTATAGGGATGCAGTGACATCTCTGTAGCCCAGAGAGGCTCTGTGGCATTGATGTGACACTTACTGTGCGTCAAATCTGGCCATAGCGGCAGCAATTGCTGCGTAGATAACGGCCACCGTGACCACCAGCGGAGCCGATCGCCCGTCAGGCGGCAGCATCAGGGCGGCAACTCCGGCCGCGCCGACGAAGGCGACGTTGAACAAGACGTCATAGACGGAGAAGATCCGGCCACGGAAGCTGTCGTCCACCGCTGACTGCACCACCGTGTCCGTGGCGATCTTCGCTCCCTGGGTCGTCAGGCCCAGCAGGAAGGCCGCGACCAGTAGCGGCACAGGTGTGAAGGGGAGGGCCAGCGCCGGTTCCAGGATCGCCGCCGCCCCCGCGCAGGCGACGATCCAACCGCCGGTTGTCAGTCGGTTCACCGCCCAGGGCGTCACCACGGCCGCCGCGAAGAAGCCCGCCCCCGAGACGCCCACGGCGAGCCCGAGCAGGGCAAGCCCGTCGGACTCCGAGGACGACCAGGCGTACCGGCAGAGCATCAGGACCATGACCGACAGGGCGCCGTAGCAGAACCGCATGAACGTCATCGCGAGGAGCGCGCGGGCGGCCGGGCGCCGCTGCGACAGATGCCGCACCCCGGCCGCCAGGTCTCGCGCCGTGCCGGCCAGTGCGGCGCCTATCCGGGGCTGCACCAGTTCCGGGTCCGGTCCGAGGAGTTCACGGGCCATCCGCAGCGAGGCGAGCGCCGCGCAGAGGTACAGGGCGGCCCCGAGCAGGACCACTGCCGCGTCCGAGTCGGGGCCCGCAAGGCGTACGGCGAACGCGAGACCGCCACCCACGGTGGCGGCCAGCGTTCCCGCGGTCGGTGAGAGGGAGTTGGCCATCACCAGGCGCTCGGCGTCGACCACGCGCGGCAGCGCCGCCGAGAGCCCGGCGAGGACGAACCGGTTGACGGCCGTGACGCAGAGCGCGGAGACGTAGAAGAGCCAGTCGGGCACGCCGCTCAGCATCAGCACCGCGGTCACCGAGGCAAGGGCGGCCCGCAGCACGTTGCCGTACAGAAAGACCTGACGGCGTGGCCAGCGGTCGAGGAGTACGCCGGCGAAGGGGCCGATCAGCGAGTACGGCAGGAGCAGCACCGCCATCGCGGACGCGATCGCGGCCGGCGAGGTCTGCTTCTCCGGCGAGAAGACGACGTACGTGGCGAGGGCCACCTGATAGACGCCGTCCGCGCCCTGGGAGATCAGCCGCACGGCGAGCAGACGCCGGAAGTCCCGCAGGCGCAGCAGTACGCGCAGGTCACCGACGACAGCCATGGGGCACAGCCTCACATACGAGGAGGGTCCCCGGGCGGATTGCCCGGGGACCCTCAACAGACGTTCGAGCGGCGAGCTTTAGCGCGCCCCTCTGTGTCTCGCTAGCGCTCGACCTCGCCCTTGATGAACTTCTCGACGTTCTCGTACGCCTCGTCGTCGAAGTACTGCACCGGCGGGGACTTCATGAAGTACGAGGACGCGGAGAGGATCGGGCCGCCGATGCCGCGGTCCTTGGCGATCTTCGCGGCGCGCAGGGCGTCGATGATGACACCGGCCGAGTTCGGGGAGTCCCAGACCTCGAGCTTGTACTCCAGGTTCAGCGGGACGTCACCGAAGGCGCGGCCCTCGAGGCGCACGTACGCCCACTTGCGGTCGTCGAGCCACGCCACGTAGTCCGACGGGCCGATGTGGACGTTGTCGGCGCCCATGTCGCGGTCGCGGATCTGCGAGGTGACGGACTGCGTCTTCGAGATCTTCTTGGACTCGAGGCGGTCGCGCTCCAACATGTTCTTGAAGTCCATGTTGCCGCCGACGTTGAGCTGCATCGTGCGCTCGAGACGGACACCGCGGTCCTCGAACAGCTTCGCCATCACACGGTGCGTGATGGTGGCGCCGACCTGCGACTTGATGTCGTCGCCGACGATCGGGACGCCCGCCTCGGTGAACTTGTCGGCCCACTCCTTGGTGCCGGCGATGAAGACCGGGAGGGCGTTGACGAAGGCGACCTTGGCGTCGATGGCGCACTGCGCGTAGAACTTCGCGGCGTCCTCGGAACCGACCGGCAGGTAGCAGACGAGAACGTCGACCTGCTTGTCCTTGAGGATCTGGACGACGTCGACCGGGGTCTCGTCGGACTCCTCGATGGTCTGGCGGTAGTACTTGCCCAGGCCGTCGAGGGTGTGGCCGCGCTGGACGGTGACGCCCTTGCTCGGCACGTCGCAGATCTTGATGGTGTTGTTCTCGCTGGCGCCGATGGCGTCCGTGAGGTCGAGGCCGACCTTCTTGGCGTCGACGTCGAAGGCGGCGACGAACTCGACATCACCGACGTGGTACTCGCCGAACTGGACGTGCATCAGGCCCGGGACCTTGGCGTCCGGGTCTGCGTCCTTGTAGTACTCGACGCCCTGGACCAGCGAGGCGGCGCAGTTGCCCACGCCGACGATGGCTACGCGAACCGAACCCATTCCGGTTGCTCCCTGTGTGATCTGTGTATTCCGGATGAGACCCTGCGGACCGCGGGGCCTCACTTGGCGGTGTCATCGGACGGATCCGGCGGCGGGTTGGTCTCCCGCCGCCGGGGCAGGCCGCCCGACTCCCCAGATGTGCTGTCGTGCTGAGCGGAGCTGTCCGGGGCGGACCGTTGCTGGTCCCGCCCCGCTCGCTCGCTCTCGATGAGCTCGTTCAGCCAGCGCACTTCGCGCTCCACGGACTCCATTCCGTGCCGCTGCAGCTCAAGCGTGTAGTCGTCCAGGCGCTCCCGGGTACGGGCCAGGGAGGCGCGCATCTTCTCCAGACGCTCCTCGAGGCGGCTGCGACGCCCCTCGAGCACCCGCATGCGTACGTCCCGCGATGTCTGCCCGAAGAAGGCGAAGCGGGCGGCGAAGTGTTCGTCCTCGTACGCGTCGGGTCCGGTCTGTGAGAGCAGCTCCTCGAAGTGCTCCTTACCTTCTGCCGTCAACCGATAGACGATCTTGGCGCGGCGCCCGGAGAGGGGAGCCGCGAGGGCCTCCTCGGGGGTGCCGCCCGATTCCTCGATCAACCAGCCGCTGGCGACCAGCGTCTTGAGGCAGGGGTAGAGCGTCCCGTAGCTGAAGGCGCGGAACACTCCCAGCGATGTATTGAGCCGTTTACGCAGCTCATAGCCGTGCATCGGGGACTCGCGCAGCAGGCCGAGCACGGCGAACTCGAGGATGCCGGAGCGTCTGCTCATCTTCGCCTCCCGTCTGCCAGCGTCTGTCGACACGGACTTTATGCCGAGCTGATGTATCGACTCGATACATCGAGACGATAGAACGGCCTACCTGTTGGGGCAAGAGGGGAAACGGTGAACGGCGTCACATCACCGATTCGTAGGAAGTAACTTGCCTGATTTGGGGTGAACTTCGGTCCTACGAGGGTTTTGACGGTGCGTAGTCTGTGCGCCATGCAGACCGCCGGGAACCAAGTGATGCCTGAGGGCGTCGTTGTCCCTGGTGTAGTGCGGATGAGCGCTGGGAAGGGCGCATCCGTACTTCGGGGGGACCGGAAACCAGCCGCCGTTTCCAGGCGCGGATACCCGCGCCTGCCCGAGGAGTAATCGTTCGATGAGCGAGCACCGTCGCAAACCGCCGCAGCCGCAGGGCGGCGGACGCGCCGCGGCCAGACGCGGCGTCCCAGGCGCGTCGTCCGGCCGCCGCGCGGCACCGCGTGGCGCCACTGGATCGCCCACTTCCTCAACCGGCTCGCACGGATCGGGGGCCCCTGACGACGGGGACCGTTCCTACGGCGGCCGTGCCGAAGCGCGTCGTGCCGCGCAGCGCAGTGGCGCTGTCGGTGCCGGTGGAGGCCGACGCAGAGCAGCCGACGGGTCCGGTGCCGGGCGCGGAGGCGCTGGTGGCGGCGGTCGGCGCGGTGGTGGCGGCCCGAACGGGCCGGGCCGTGGCCGAGGCCGTGGGGGCCATGAGCCCCGCAAGAAGCGCCTGATCGACTACCCGCGTGCGGAGAAGGACGGTCTGCGGCGCTGGGTTCCGTCCTGGCGTCTGGTCGCCGGCCTGTTCGTCGGGTTCCTCGGCAGCCTGATGGCGGTCACGGGAATCGCGTACGCCTTGGTGGAGGTGCCGAAGGTCGACGAAGCGGCCAAGGCGCAGAACAACGTCTATTACTGGGCCGACGGCAAGCAGATGGTTGCGACCGGTGGTGAGACGAACCGCCAGATCATCGACTTCGAGGACATTCCGAAGGAGATGCGCACCGCGGTCATCTCGGCGGAGAACAAGACGTTCGAGGACGACAAGGGCGTCGACCCCATGGGCATCACCCGTGCCCTGGTCAACATGGCCAAGGGCGGGGAGACCCAGGGTGGCTCGACCATCACCCAGCAGTACGTGAAGAACGCGCGCCTGGGCGACCAGTCGCAGACGTTCACGCGCAAGTTCAAAGAGCTCTTCATCTCCATAAAGGTCGGCCGGCAGGTCTCCAAGGAAGACATCATGGCGGGGTATCTCAACACCGCCTACTACGGCCGTGGGGCCTATGGCATCCAGGCCGCCGCCCGTGCCTACTTCGGCGAGGACGCCAGCGACCTGAACCCCAGCCAGTGCGCGCTCCTGGCGACGGTGCTCAAGGGCGCCACGTACTACGACCCGGCGGGCTATCCCGAGGTCGACCCCGCCGCCTCGAAGGACGCGAACACTCAGCGGGCCACGAAGCGGTGGAAGTGGATCCTGGACGAAGAGGTCAAGGACGGCCACCTCACCGCCGAGGTCCGGAACAAGTACACGAAGTTCCCGAGGCTGCAGAACCCTCGCTCCAACGCTCAGCTGGGCGGACAGATCGGTTATCTGGTCGACCTGGCCAAGGCGTACGTGATCAACAACAGCGACGGCCGGATCACGGCCAACGACCTCCAGCAGGGTGGCTACGAGATCCACACGACCTTCAACAGGAACAAGGTCAAGGAACTCGAGAAGTCCGTGGAGAAGGTCCGTAAGGCGAAGATCAAGCCCAAGTTGCGCAAGGACAAGGACACCCACGTCCAGTTCGGTGGCGCGTCCGTGAATCCCAAGAACGGGGCGATCGAGGCCATCTACGGCGGTGAGGACGCGACCAAGCACTTCACCAACAACGCGGACCAGACCGGTGCGCAGGTCGGCTCGACGTTCAAGCCCTTCGTGCTGGCAGCGGCCTTCAAGGACGGGGTCCGCGACCCGAACGGCGCTGAGGTCCAAGGCGAGGGCACGCGCAAGATCGTCAACCCGAAGAGTCTGTACAAGGGCAAGAACAAGCTCAAGATCCAGAACTACGACGGCAGCGTATGGACGGACAGGGAAGGCAAGGAGTGGCTGCAGACCAACGACGGCGACGCGTCCTACAACGCGCCGACCTACGACATTGACCTACGCGAGGCGATGCGGGAGTCCGTCAACTCGGCCTATGTGCAGCTCGGCATGGACGTCGGCCTGGACAAGGTGAAGGAGGCGGCCATCGCCTCCGGCATCAAGGAGAACAGCCTGGCCAGCGCCAATTACCCGTCCTTCTCCCTCGGTACGTCCTCTCCGAGTGCGATCCGCATGGCCGGCTCGTACTCCACCTTCGCGTCCAGCGGCAAGCAGAACGACCCGTACTCGGTGAAGGAAGTCGAGCACAAGGGCAACACGGTCTTCCAACACGATTCGAAGCCAAAGCGGGCCTTTGACCCGGAGGTCGCCGACAACGTCACCGACGTGCTCAGGACCGTAGTCGAGAAGGGAACGGGCACCTCGGCCCAGCTGAGCGGCCGCCAGGTGGCGGGCAAGACCGGTACGACCGACGGCAACAAGTCCGCCTGGTTCGTCGGCTACACCCCGCAGCTGTCGACCGCGATCAGCATGTACCGCCTCGACGACAACGAAGGGAACAAGAAGCGAGAGTTCCTGGAGATGTTCGGCACGGGTGGCGAGGAGAAGATCCACGGAGCCTCGTTCCCCGCGCAGATCTGGAAGGACTACATGGAGCAGGCCCTCAAGGACGCTCCTGTGAAGAACTTCCCGGTCCCGAAGCCGATCGGCCAGGTCGTCGGTGAGACGCCGCCGCCGACCCCGAGCCCGACCCCGTCGGAGACCGAGGAGCCTGAGGAGTCCCCCTCCCCGAGCCCCACGGACACCGGGCCGTCCCCGAGCCCCTCAGGGAGCCCCGATCCCGGCGAGTCCTGTGCCGACTGGGACTGGCAGTGCAACAACAACGGCGGTACGTCGGACGGCGGGACCACCGACGGCAGTACCGGAGGGGAGTCACCACCGGCCACCGACGAACCCACGGGCGGTGGAGGAAACAACGGGAGCGGCAACGGAGGCATCTTCGGCGGCCCGTCAGGCTGACCGGGGACCCGTGCGTGTGTTTCACGTGAAACGCACGGTTTCACGTGAAACATGCGCCGCCGAACGCTGAGGAGGGCCGCCACACCGCACCGGTGTGGCGGCCCTCTCCGTGTTCTCAGGTGCGTACGGCAGGATGTGCGGCATGCCCAGTGCAGAGACGACGCGCACGAGCGTGCACAAGACCACTAGTGCACAACCGCCGGAACCCGTACGGCCGACCAAGGAGGATGAGGTCGCCGCGGCCGGCAGCGAGCTGATCGGTGGACCCATCGGCCGCAGAGTGCTCTACGCGGCGACATGGTGGACTCCCGTACGCGTCATCGCGCTCATCGCGATCGGGATGTTCGCGCTCGGCATGGTGCAGAAGCTGCCGTGTTACGACGGCGCCTGGTTCCAGGGCGCGAGCTCCCAGTACACGCATGCCTGCTACTCCGACATCCCGCACCTCTACCAGGGGCGCGGCTTCGCCGAGGGGCTCGTGCCCTACTTCGACAAGCTGCCCGGCGACATGGAGTACCTCGAATACCCGGTGCTGACCGGCGTGTTCATGGAGGTGGCCTCCTGGCTGACACCCGGCAGCGGCAGCATCCAGCACCAGGAGAAGTTCTACTGGATGGTCAACGCCGGGATGCTGATGGCCTGTACGGCGGTCATCGCCGTCTGCGTCGCCCGCACCCACCGGCGCCGCCCCTGGGACGGCCTGATGGTTGCCCTGGCACCCGCCTTCGCGTTGACGGCCACCATCAACTGGGACCTGTTCGCCGTTGCTCTCACGGCCGCCGCGATGCTGATGTGGGCGCGCGGGGGGACGCTCTCCGCGGGCATCCTGCTCGGCCTGGCGACCGCCGCGAAGCTCTACCCGGCGCTGCTCCTGGGCCCGCTGCTCATCCTGTGCTGGCGGGCGGGGCGCTGGCGGGCCTTCTGCATGACGGCCGGGGCCGCGGTGGGCGCCTGGCTCGTGGTGAACCTGCCCGTGATGATCACGCACGACGCGACGGGCTTCCACATCCGCGAGGGCTGGGCGAAGTTCTACACCTTCAGCCAGGAACGGGGAGTCGACTTCGGCTCGTTCTGGCTGATCCTCTCGCAGCGCATGGACGAGCCGCTGTCCACGGACACGGTCAATACCCTGGCGACGGCATTGATGCTCCTGGCCTGTCTCGGGGTCGGCGCGCTGGGTCTGACCGCGCCCCGCCGACCGCGCTTCGCGCAGCTCGCCTTCCTGGTGGTCGCCGCGTTCATCCTCACCAACAAGGTCTACTCACCGCAGTACGTCCTGTGGCTGATCCCCCTCGCCGCGCTGGCCCGGCCGCGCTGGCGTGACTTCCTGATCTGGCAGGCGTGTGAGGTCGCGTACTTCCTGGGGATCTGGCTGTATCTCGCGTACACGACAAGCGGAGACGCCCACAAGGGCCTGCCGACCGAGGGCTATCAACTCGTCATCGTGGTCCACCTGCTGGGAACGCTGTACCTGTGCGCCGTCGTCGTACGCGACATCCTGATGCCGGAGAGGGACCCGGTGCGGCGGTCCGGCGACGACGACCCCTCTGGGGGCGTCCTGGACGGCGCGAAGGACGTCTTCGTCCTCGGTCAGGCTGCCCATCCGCCGCGGCACGCGGTGCATTCCACCGAGGGGACCTACGTGCGGTGGGGGACGAGATCGACCGACGTTTCACCCTGAGCGAACAGGTCGCCTGAGCGAACAGGCCGCCCGGCGGCCGGAAGTGACTGAGGGCCGTGAACGACTGAAGGGCCGGGAGCGACAACTGTCGCTCCCGGCCCTTCAGCCTGTGGTCGGTCCGGCTGTGATCAGCGGTCGACGATGCGGTCGAACTGCGTGGTGGTGTGCCGCAGATGGGCCACCAGCTCCTCGCCCACCTTCGGCTCGGGCGCGTCCGAGGGCACGAAGAGGATGGAGACCTGCATGTGCGGCGGCTCCGCGAACCAGCGCTGCTTGCCGCCCCAGACGAACGGCGACAGGTTGCGGTTGACGGTCGCGAGGCCCGCGCGGGCCACACCCTTCGCACGCGGCACCATGCCGTGCAGCGCCTTCGGCGCCTCCAGGCCCACGCCGTGCGACGTGCCGCCCGCGACGACGACCAGCCAGCCGTCGGAGGCGGCCTTCTGCTGGCGGTAGCCGAAGCGGTCGCCCTTGGTCACCTGAGTGACGTCCAGGACGGCGCCGCGGTACTCGGTGGCCTCGTGGTCACCCAGCCACAGATGCGTACCGATGCGCGCGCGGAAGCGCGTCTGCGGGAACTGCTGCTGCAGGCGGGCGAGTTCGTTGGCCTTGAGGTGGCTGACGAACATCGTGTGCAGCGGAAGACGGGCGGCACGCAGCCGGTCCATCCAGCCGATGACCTCCTCGACGGCGTCCGAGCCGTCGGTGCGGTCCAGCGGCAGGTGGATCGCGAAGCCCTCGAGCCGCACGTCCTCGATGGCCGCGTGCAGCTGTGAGAGCTCCTGCTCGCTCACGCCGTGCCGCTTCATCGAGGACATGACCTCGATGACGACGCGGGCGCCCACGAGGCCGTGTACGCCGTCCAGGGACGATACGGAGCGGATGACGCGGTCGGGCAGTGGCACGGGCTCCTCGCCCCGCCGGAACGGGGTCAGGACCAGCAGATCACCGCTGAACCAGTCCTTGATCCGGGCGGCTTCGTACGTGGTGCCGACGGCGAGGACGTCGGAGCCGAAGCGGGTCGCTTCCTCCGCGAGGCGCTCATGACCGAAGCCGTAGCCGTTGCCCTTGCAGACCGGGACGATTCCCGGGAACTGCTCCAGCACGTGCTTGTGGTGTGCCCGCCAGCGCGCGGTGTCGACATAGAGCGTGAGCGCCATGGCCGGATCCCGGAACCTTTCTCGTGGCTGCGGTGTATCAGAGGTAGGAAGACTATTTGTGGCTGTGCGAATTGTGCGGGGTCGGTGCGGTCAGCGGCGCGACATGTAGATGTCGAGCGCCTTGTGGAGCAGCTTGTTGAGCGGGAAGTCCCACTCGCCGATGTACTCGACAGCCTCTCCACCCGTGCCCACCTTGAACTGAATCAGTCCGAAGAGGTGGTCCGTCTCGTCCAGAGAGTCGGAGATGCCCCGCAAGTCATAGACGGTGGCGCCGAGCGCGTAGGCGTCCCGGAGCATCCGCCACTGCATCGCGTTCGAGGGCCTGACCTCACGGCCGATGTTGTCCGACGC
This sequence comes from Streptomyces rectiviolaceus, assembly GCF_039533825.1. NCBI lineage: Bacteria > Bacillati > Actinomycetota > Actinomycetes > Kitasatosporales > Streptomycetaceae > Streptomyces > Streptomyces rectiviolaceus. The sequence continues at coordinate 2,432 of NZ_BAAAUG010000010.1, read as the reverse complement.
GCCGTAGGAGTACCAGACGTGCCCGCCGACGACGAGCATCGTCGCCGCGGACAGGTTCACGCCGTTGTGCCGCGCGAAGTACAGCCGCATGCGGTTGGGGTCCTCGGAGTTGAGGGTCCGCCACATCTGCTGGAAGTAGCCCAGCGGCCGCGGACGGAACTTGTCGCGGACCGCGGTGATCTCGTAAAGGCGCTGCCATTCGGCGAGGTCCTCGTAACCACCCTGGACGACCTCGACGCCGGCCTTCTCGGCCTTCTTGATGTTGCGTCGCCACAGCTGGTTGAAGCCCTTGAGGACCTCGTCCAAGGAGCGGTTGGCCAGCGGTACTTGAAAGACGTAGCGCGGCTGTACGTCACCGAAGCCGGCGCCGCCGTCCTCGCCCTGCTGCCAGCCCATCTTCCGCAGCCGGTCGGAGACTTCGAAGGCACGCGGCTCGATGTGCGAGGCCTCGACGTCCCGCAGTCGCTTCACATCCGGGTTCTGGATGCCCGACTTGATCGCGGGAGCGTCCCAGCGCCGGATGACGACCGGCGGGCCCATCTTCACGGAGAAGGCGCCCTGACGCTTCAGATGCGCGAGCATCGGCTGCAGCCAGTCGTCCAGGTTCGGCGCGTACCAGTTGATGACCGGGCCCTCGGGGAGGTACGCGAGGTAGCGCTTCACCTTGGGCAGTTGCCGGTAGAGCACAAGGCCCGCACCGACGAGTTCGCCGGTCCGGTCGTCGAACCAGCCCAGGTTCTCCGAACGCCATTCACTCTTCACATCCGCCCATGCCGGGACCTGGCAATGACTTGCCGACGGCAGGCTCTGGATATACGCCAGATGCTGCTCGCGACTGATGGTCCTCAGGGTCAGACTCATTCGGGGCGCTCCTCGGGCTGGTGTGTCCCCATGGGTACAGGGGCTCCGGCTCTCGCGCCGAAGCCTACTGTGCCCCGAGAGCGCCCCGTCTGGGCGTACGGAACCTTGGCCCCCGGCCCATGCGCGGCGGGGGCTTCGAGGGGTGGCTACCAGAGCCCGCCGAAGAGCCCGCCGTGTGCCATACCCAGGAAGAATCCGACCGCCGATGCGCCGAGGCCGAGGATCAGGCCGAAGCGCTCGCGGGTCGTCTCAGAGATGAACTGTCCCCACGCACCCGTGGCGATCCCCACCAGGCCGGCCCAGGAGCTGAGCAGGTGGAGGTTGTGGAACATCGCCGAGACGAAGGCGATCGCCCCCAGGACCAGGGTCACGCCGAGCAGCGTGTCCTGCATGGGATGGGCCTTGCCGTCCGTGGCGAAGAGGGAACCAGCGGTGTTCGGTCGCAATGTCTGTGCCATGAGGCACCTCCTGCGTAAGGCGGCGCACCGTAGCGCCATACACACCCGATGTGTACAGATTCTGCCCGCCAGACGCAGGATTTCAACCGGAAGCCCAGGTGCGGGTACTCTGTACCGTCTGCACCGGTGTCTGCCCATGCCATGGCAGGGACTCCCGATCGGTCTACTGATCGGGGAGCCCGATTGTCAGTGGCTGCCGATACCGTTGCGTACGCATCACGACCCTCCTGCCACGGAACGACCGTGGCCGCTGAGTCCAAAGGAGGTGGGTTCCACATGCGTCACTACGAAGTGATGGTCATCCTCGACCCCGATCTCGAGGAGCGCGCTGTCTCCCCGTTGATCGAGAACTTCCTCTCCGTTGTCCGTGAGGGCAGCGGAAAGGTTGAGAAGGTCGACACCTGGGGCCGTCGTCGTCTCTCGTACGAGATCAAGAAGAAGCCCGAGGGCATCTACTCGGTCATCGACCTGCAGGCCGAGCCTGCGGTCGTCAAGGAGCTCGACCGCCAGATGAACCTGAACGAGTCGGTCCTCCGGACCAAGGTCCTCCGTCCCGAGACCCACTGAGCTTCTTAGCTCAGCGGTACTCGGGATCCGAGTAGCAGCAGCAAAAGCAGCCAGCAGCAAACCCGCCGAGAGGTTCCCCCATGGCAGGCGAGACCGTCATCACGGTTGTCGGCAATCTTGTCGACGACCCCGAGCTGCGCTTCACCCCGTCCGGTGCGGCGGTCGCGAAGTTCCGTGTCGCGTCCACTCCCCGCACCTTCGACCGTCAGACCAATGAGTGGAAGGACGGCGAGAGCCTCTTCCTCACCTGCTCGGTCTGGCGTCAGGCGGCGGAGAACGTCGCGGAGTCGCTTCAGCGAGGCATGCGCGTCGTCGTGCAGGGCCGGTTGAAGCAGCGGTCCTACGAGGACCGTGAGGGCGTCAAGCGCACGGTCTACGAGCTGGACGTCGAGGAAGTCGGCGCCAGCTTGAAGAACGCCACGGCCAAGGTCACCAAGACCACCGGTCGAGGCGGCCAGGGCGGCGGATTCGGCGGCGGTGGCGGCGGTCAGCAGCAGGGCGGCGGCAACTGGGGCGGCGGCTCCGGTGGCGGTCAGCCGCAGGGCG